>NZ_JBEYYI010000011.1:0-254863 GCF_040645495.1 Nocardia sp. NPDC046763
CCGGAGCAGAAGGCCCAGCCGCCGTCCCTGGGACTGGGGCCGTTCCCGGTGAGCAGCACCGCACCGACGTCGGGGCTCATCCGGGCATGGTCGAGGGCGCGATACAACTCGTCGACGGTGTGCGGCCGGAAGGCATTGCGTACCTCGGGGCGATCGAAGGCGATCCGCACCGTGCCCTGCTCGATGTGCCGGTGGTACGTGATGTCGGTGAGGTTCTCAAATCCCGGGACGACATTCCACAGATCTGGATTGAAGGTCACCGTGCCCACCCTAGTCAAGTTCACTTTTCGCGCGATCCACGACCCATGCCCCTCCGGCAGTGGCGAGCCGAAATGCTGTGCAATGCACCACTTCCCGCCTGGCGCGGGTCACGTTGCTCGAGATACGACGCGCATGGTCTGCACATCAACGCGTTCGATCTAGTTGTATTCTGGATGGACCCAATGCGGATGCCTGGCAGCGAGGTGGTCGTCGATCGCGGCCTCGACCAGCTCCCGCCAACGCGGATTGCTCTGGGTGGTGTTCTCGTCGCGAAACCACCGGCAACCAACCGTAGGGCATAAGAATCGATAGGTGCCGAGATTGTCGATGCGGCCGCCTAGGCTCACGGGGCGCTTACGACTCGCACCAGCGTCGCGACGACTGTCGAAGGCTGAAAGTTCGTCTCCCACTCCAACACTCAATCACAGGCGGACATGTAGGCGACACTTACGAACCGTGTGGTACGTGATCTTGTGACAGGCGGCCTCTCGTTTCGAACGTGCACAGCTTCGTCGCTCTCGACCGGCGCTCGACGATTTCCAGCTGTACTGCGGCGCCGGCTCGATCACTGCTGACGCTGCATCGAGCATGTGCTGTGCCACGTTGCGGGCCAGCAGGTTTCAATCATCTTGGCTAATTTGCTCAACGCGGGGGGCACCCGTAGGGTTCGGTCGGGGCCGACCTGCACACCCCCAAGCAGCGTTGGCCCACGAGATGGTGGCCAGTCGCAGCTCGAACGCTGCCGGCCGCCGATGATGTCGATGTCGCCGGGTCAAACCCCCCCTTCACCCGGCGGCATCGCTCTGCCGAATCGGTCACTCACGCGAGTCCTGCCCAGGGGTCTTCCCGGCACCCCGGCACCGCCATTCGCCGAGCACGTCGGCGACAAACCCGTCCACCGCGACTCCTGGACGCATGATCGAACTACACCTGCGCTGCCTGGACCTCGACCTGGACGGCCTGACAAACCAGCCGCGAGGCGCCCCACCCGGGCCGGGCTGCGACACCTGTGGGCCCCTGACCGCATTCGAGCGATCGGCACCGCGACCTACGTGAAATCCACAATCCGCGACGTCGCCGCGGCACTGTCTGCGCTCAGGCGCTGAACCGCACGCCATCCAGCCGAGTCGGCCATGCACGCAGCGGACCCATCCGGAAGGTGAATGCCTGCGGCTCCTATCCTGCAGACGCGTCGCGTCGTGTCGGACGGATTTGCGCCTCCCGGCCCTGGTCGACCGGCGCTTCTGTGGGTCGGGGGCGGCAAAAATAGGTATGTCATGGGTAGTTCTGCCGTCGCGGGCAGGGCAGTCCGTGACGCAGGCTCGACGGTGACAGCGCAGGCAAGAACTGGCGAGGATTCCGATGTTCGACCACAAGCCGGAGAACCCACAACACAACAACGGCCCCTCCGGGCGCGACGGCGGTGCGACCTTGATGATCCGGCGTTGCACCAACTGCGCGACGTTGGCCGCGCCGATGACCAACACCTGCTCATCGTGCCGATCCACCACTCTGGACTGGGTGCCCTCCTCCGGCACCGGGTCGATCGTGTCCTGGAAAGTGGCGCACCACCCATCGAACACCGGGACCTGGGAGCAGTCGACGGTCGCCATCGTCGAACTCGACGACGGCCCCTGGATCTACTCCACGATCGACGGCGAGCTCCCACCACCATCCGACCAGCCGATCCGTGTCCGATACGAACCCGACCCGCCCGAGGACCGGTTCCCGGTTTTCACCATCGACACCACCGATCCCCGGCCCCCGCACGGCGCCACCCCGCCCGCGAATGATCCGAGCAGCCCACAGCCGGTGACTTCCCCCGCGACACACACCACCCACGACCCGGGATGGGTTCGTTCATCGATGACGTACTGCGAGTTTCTGGCGGCGAACAAATCGCTCGACACGGACGCGAGATCCGTGGTCGAGTTCGCCATCCGACGGGCCCCGTCGGGCGGCGCCAGCGCCGGCGAGCTACTCGTCGCCTTCGGCGTCACCCGCTGGCGGTTCGTGCAGATGATTCGCGAGGCCCTTGTTCAACGTCCCAGCGACACTCGGGATGCGCGAACGTTGAAACGCAATCTGCTGGACTCGCTGTCATGGGCGTGGCGCGCCTACCCCGACTCCTCGGCTGCTTACATCCCCGGCTAGCACCACGTCGGTGCGTATGCCGCTGACATCGGGATCCAGAGCGCAGTCGGTAACCGTCCCGATCATCAACTAGCTTGGCGGCAGATCATCGACAGCGATTTCGGCGGATCATCGGCACAGCTATCGGCCGATCATCGGCATGCCGAGGCTGCCGAGTGCACCTCGATGCGCATACAGGCTCACCGTTGGCGACTCTCCCCCGCCCACTGTGTCCGACGTTCAAGCCGGGACCCGGTCGGGTCCCTGGAGGATTGACAGCCGGATGGCGGCCAGCACCACTGCTCGGTGCGGTAATCCGAGCCGGCCCCGCTCCGGCTCGCTCGCCCAGTGCCAACCCAGCTCATGGTCGGAGGTCGGCAGCATGATGTGGCTGCCGCGGTCCGGCATGGTTACGCCGTTCTCCTGCAAGAAGGTTCGAAGTCGCTGGGGTACGGGGTGATACGGGAGGGGCGGTGCGACAAGGAAGGTCCAGAAGCGGTCGCGGGGGTCGGCGACCACGGGCGTGGACGGCAGCCAGGACAGCCGCAGGCGGACCCGGCCGCCCAGTGATTCGGGCAGTGCCAGCGCCTCGACCGCCGCGCCGACGGTGAGCAGCGGGCGGTCGGCGTACATCTCCACCGGGAGTCCATAGCGCGACCTCAGCACATGGGCCGATTCGTGAGGGGAACAACACGATTCGAACATCGGAACCTCCGGGCGCGCGACGAGGGGTGCACCCGGCGCCAGAGGCGTCCGCGGGTTCCCGTGGCCGACGCGAGGCATGAACGGAGGATTCGCGTCGAATGCGGACACCGAACGATTGGAGGCTCGTCGACCGGCACCGAGTGCGAGAACCATTTCACCCGTGAACCGTGCCACGGCGGTGACACCCGGATGGCATCCGGATGACCGGCTGTAAATCTGTGTCCCCCAACAACGAACCGGCAGCCGTGAGGAAACTCACCAACGAAACCGACCAGCCCGTAGGACCCTGGTGGGCTGCCGTAAGCAGCGCCACCCCTGCCAGCGTGCGGCATCGATCAGACGGTCGCGAGGTCCGCGGCAAAATTGCGCAACGTCTCCACCGAGGCGATACCGGCCGCCATGGCGGCGAAGTTGTACAGCGACAGCGGCCCGAGCATCTGCAGGAACTCCGATTCGGCGAGGGCGGGAAGATGCTTGCGCACCAGCTCGAGCGCCGCCGGATCCGACATGAGCACGTACAGCGGCGAATCCAGAGACAGCCTGCCCGTGGGGAATTCGTCGCGCGGGGGCAGCTGCTCCATAGCGATCAGGGCTTGGTCACGCTGGGCGCGCGCCAGCAGATGCTCGGGCCCGACCGGCCCGTGCTCAGGCAGGCCGAGGCGCTGGAACTGGCTCGGCGGCGCCTCATTGGCACGCATCAGGTCGACCATGAGCTGCGCCATGCGCAGTTCGATCTCGTCGTCCGCCAAGGGGTTCAGCTGTTGCGGATCGGCCGACAGGTCGAACAGGAGTGTGCCGTGCATATACGAGTTGACCAGACTGTGTCCGGACATGCGCAGGGTGCGAACGCCCTTGGTGAACCCGAATGGCTCGGCCAGCTCCAGATCGGCCAGCTCGGCGGGCGAGAAGCGCCAGCGCATGTGTGTGGGCATCAACGTATGTTCCTGCAGCGGAACGTTGTCCGGTGTCGAATTCGCACGCATGTACACATAGCGGCCATCGGTGACATTGACGTGCCCACCGAACATTCCGAACAGCGCGCCGGCGCGTATCTCGGTGTCCGCGGCGACCGGCAATGGCGCACCCTGCGTGTCGGCGGGGATCTGGACGCCGAAGAAGTCGAGCAGAGTGGGAGCCAGATCGATGGTCTGCACCAGCGCCTGCCGCCGTTCCCCCATGGCCCGGGTGCGCGGATCCCACGCGAACAACGGCAGATGCACCAGCTCGTTGTACCAGGGCTGCACCGACTTTCCCCACCAGCCGCGTTCGCCGAGCAGGAAACCGTGGTCGGTGTTGACGATCAGCATGGTGTCGTCCCACAGGTTCAGCTCGTCCATCATGTCGAGCACCCGGCCCAGCGAGTGATCGCACATCGACAGCAGCGCCGCGTATTCGTACCGAGCGTGCTGCGCCTCGTCTTCGGTCTCGGTGACGCGCTTGTAGTCGGGCCAGTCGAAGTGCGGGCCATCGTAGTCGTGCGGGTAGAGGTCCTTGTAGTTCTTGTGGCTGAAGAACGGCTCGTGCGGATCGAAGGTCTCGATCTGCACGAACCAGCGGTCGGCGGCGGCATTGGTGCGGATGAACTCGAGACCGGCGTCGAAGGTCAGCGTCTGCGAATGCTCCGCCTCGGTCGGCATGTGACTGCGGTTCACCCAGTCCTGCACATAGGCCGTCGTCCGCATGGTCTTCAGATCCTCGACCGGCATCTCCGGAAATGCGACCTGCCCCTTCCACGGATCGCCCTCCTGCCCGCGGAAGAACTCCCACGTGCTGTAGCGGCCGTGATAGGTCGCGCCGCCGTCCTCCCAGTAGTGCGGATGATCGCTGGCCAGATGGGTATGAACCCCGTTCTGCTTCAACAGTTCCGGCATGGAATCGTCGAACGGCTCCAGCGGACCCCAGCTCCGGTGCAGGAAGTTGTAGCGGCCGGTGTGGATCTCGCGGCGGGCCGGCATGCACGGCATGGACCCGGCCCAGGCGTTGTCGAAAGTGACCGCACGTTCGGCGAGCCGGGCGAAGTTGGGCGCGTGCGTCCAATCACACCCGTACGGCGGCAGCATGCGCCGGTTCAGGCTGTCGAACATCACCATGATGGCTTTCACAGCAGTCTCCTAGCTAGTCTGCAGGGTGTAACGGGAGAAGACGGTGCGGCAGCGTTTCGACCGTCGCGTCCGGGCTTGCCACGCAACGGAATCCGGCATGGCCCGTGGAGCTGTCAGGGGTATTGGCCGAGCGGGCCGCGACCCGATAGCGGAAGCAATAGGAGTCGTGGCACATGTGCGAGCCGCCGCGAATCACCTTGCTGTCTCCGGTGTTCGGGCCGGACGGGTCGATGGTGAGGCCGGGCCGGTGGCCGGTGGTCCACCAGTCGGCGCACCACTCCCACACGTTGCCGCAGGTGTTGTAGAGCCCGAATCCATTGGGCTCGAAGGCATCTACCGGCGCGGTGCCGCGGTAGCCGTCGGCGGCGGTGTTCTTGACCGGGAAGCTGCCGCGCCAGATATTGCACCGGTATTCGCCACCGGGATCGAGGTCGTCGCCCCAGGGGTAGCGGGCTCCAGCCAGGCCGCCGCGAGCGGCGTACTCCCACTCCGCTTCGGTGGGCAGCCGCTTGCCCGCCCAGGTGGCGTAGGCGTGCGCGTCGTTCCAGGACACGTGGACGACCGGATGGCGGCCGCGGCCGTCCAGATCGCTACCGGGGCCTTCGGGCCGATCCCATTGCGCGCCGCTCACGCCGCACCACCACGGGGTGCGCTCCGGGCGCGGGGCGTCGCGGCGCAGCGCGGCGGGCAGGAACCCGGCGAAGACATAGGACCAGCCGAGCCGATCGGCGTCGGTGCGGTAGCCGGTGTCCGCGATGAACTCGGCGAATTCGTCATTGGTCACCGCACACGCGTCGATCAGGAACGGGGACAGCCGGACGGGCCGCACCGGGCCTTCACCATCGCCCGGATAGCCGACCGCGTCGGCGGTGCCCATCAGGAATTCCCCGCCCGGCAGCGCGATCATGCCGGTGGCGTCCAATCGCCCGCGCGTGACCGCCGGGACGAACGTCTCCGGCGGGCTGTCCGAGCTCGAACGCGACGGCGGGCAGCAGGTCGGCCGAGAGGCACCGTGGGCGTGATCGGCTGGATTCATCGGGCTCTTTCACCTTTCGGACTCTGGTCACGGCCGACGGCGGCCTGCCTGCGGTTTCATCGACGCACTATGTCACAAGTGTCATAGCAAATGATACTCAACTATTGGAATGCATGCCACGCACCGCTCGCGACCTGCACTATGGAACGGTCGCCCGCAAGAGCCGGGTCCCGCACAACATGCCCGACCAGATTGCCGACCGCGCCGACTTCGAGCACCTCATCAATGGCTTCGACGGCGGAATCATGTTCTGGGACCCCCACTTCGGACGACTCCGCGCCGCCATCGCGGAGCTCGGCCCGACCGAGGACATCGCCATCATCGTCAGCGCCGACCATAGCGAATCATTCGGTGAGCAGGGCTCCTACGCCGAGCACGGGCTGGCCAACGAGCCGGTCCACCGGCTGCCGATGGTCGTGTATTGGCCGGGCGTCACCGACCGCACCGAGCGCCGCCGCTGCGACGCGCTGCCGTACAACATCGACTACCCACCGACCATCTGCGACCTGCTGAGCCTGCCGATCCCACCCAGGGACAGTCGTTCCCGATGGTCGCGATATCGAGATCTCCCGCCTCGAAACGGAAGTGCAGATCGCAGGCGATGCCGAGGGCCTTACCGAACGCTGTGCAGCGCAGGCGGTTCGCCGCCGGAGCGGACCCGGCCGTTCAGCAGGTCCGCCCGCAGACGTTCGAGCTGCTCGATGTAGCGGTCCGCTTCGGCACCCCCGAATTCATGCAGGCGATTTCCGATCGCGGTCGCCAGCTCCTGGTCGAAGGGGAAGGCCGAGGTGTGCTCGAGGGTTCGGTCCCGGTCGCGGAACCGTGCAACCTGCTCATACCGGGCGGCCAGCTCGACATCGAGGAGCTTGAGGAGCTGCTCCTCGGACATGAATCCCGCAAAGCTGATGCGCGATCGGAAATCCGGTTCCATGATCGTCGGCGCCGGAATGTAGGGACCTGTCAGCCAATCGAGGAAGACCGTCATGCCCTCCGGGGTCACGTAGTACGTCTTGGCGTCCTGCGGCCCAGGTCGCGGGTCCACCTCGTAGCGCACCCACCCCTGCTCGGTCATCTTGGCCAGCGCCCGATACACCTGACTCATCTGGGTATTCGGACGCAGGAAACGTCCGTTCTCATCGAAGAACTTCTTCAGGACATATCCGGTGGATGGCCGGATGCCAAGGATGCCGAGCAGCAGCAACTCCAACTTCACCCGACTCCCCCTTTCAGACCGAACGCCATTCCACTAGTTGAATACGCACACTATGGCACCACCGCTCGCCACGGTCAACGAGCCGACCCACGGACCACTGTCGCGACGCCGACTACTCCCTGACCGCGCATGGCATCCCGGGATACTCCAGGCTCGGGATCATGGCGAACGGATCGGTCTCGCGCAGGCAGCCCGATTCGGAGCCACCCCCGAGCAGATCATGGCCCAGCTCGGCGGCTCGGCCGTGGCGGACGGACGCTGATCCGGATGCGCCGACGCCCCGGGGCGTCGAAATACAACGGGTCGAATACCGGGTTTTCGGATTATTCACATCCAGGTTTCCAACCAGCCTCGCAACACTGCAGAAAACCACACAAAAAGGCCCTGACCAGCACGAACAGGGGCACGACCAATCATTTTCAGCAATATACGATGCAATTCTTTGGAATTGCATCAAAAATACCCACCGGAACCGTCAGCAATGGCGCGGAATTGCCGGTCTCCACAGTTGCCCGATCGTCGAGCAGAAGCGCCGATCTGACAGCACTCCCTTCGGAACTTCTTAGTATTCCACTAGTTGAGTAGGGCGTTCCATGGCACTAATGTCATAGCGTGTCAATCGTCCCCAGATACAAGGACTTCGATGACTTCACCGCCCTCCGCCGCCGAAAGCACGTCTCCCACCACGGCAACCCCGTCACCGCACACTGTCGAGGAGGAGCCGAAGTCGCCGGGGTTGCGCCGCCTGTTCGCGACCGTGCCGCTGGCCAGCGCCGTCCCGCAGTTCTCCTACGGCATCGTGGGTTACTTCGCGGCACTGCAGGTGCAGGGCTTCGACCCCCTGAACAAGGTCGAGAAGCTCGCCATGGTCCATGTCGCGATCGCCGCCGCGTCAATGGTGGCCCAGCCGCTCATCGGCCTCCTCTCCGATCGCACCCGAACCCGGTGGGGAGCCCGGACGCCCTGGATGATGGTGGGCGCGCTGGTCGGCTGTGTGGGCCTGGTCGCCGCCGGCTCCTCCGGGTCGGTGGCGATGCTGCTGGTCGCCGCGATCACTTCGCACGTCGGCTTCAATGCGTTCCAGGGGCCACTGACGGCCATACAGCCCGACCGCGTACCCGTGGACCGCCGCGGCCGCTATTCCGCACTCGCCGGCCTCGGCACCATTACCGCCGGTATTCTCGCGCCCGCGTTCGGCGCAAGTTTCGCGACTCGAATCCCGCTCGGTTATGTGGTGGCGGCGACCGCCCTGCTGGTGATCGCGGTGGCGTTTCTCGTTCTCAATCCCGATCGCGACAATCGAGGTGTGAGCAGGCCCGAGCTCTCCATCGGTTCGTTTCTGCGATCGTTGTGGATCAATCCGGTTCAGCACCCCGATTTCTCATGGGTCTTCCTCGGCCGCTTCCTCATCTGCGGCGGCTACTACATGGTGCTGACCTACCAGCTCTACATCCTCGAGGACTACATCGGGCTCAGCGTCCACGACGCCACGCATCTGGCCCCGGTGCTCAGCGTTTCGAGCCTGCCCGGCTTCCTGCTCGCCATCAGCATCTCCGGACCGCTCTCCGACCGCATCGGCCGCCGCAAGCCGATCGTCCTCGTCGGCGGCCTGATCATCGCCGGGTCGGCCCTGATCCCGGTCATCTCCCCGACCCGGGGCGGCATGATCTGCTCGATCGTCGTGCTCACCATAGGATTCGGCACCTTCCTCGCCGTCGATCAGGCGCTGGTCACCCAGGTGCTGCCCCGGGAGGACAGTGCCGCAACCGATCTCGGCATCCTCAATATCGCCGCCACCCTCCCGAACGTCATCGCTCCGATGACCGCCGCCGCGATCGTCACCGCCTTCGGGGGCTACGGGGCGCTCTATCCGATCGTCGCGGCGATCGCGGCCCTGGGCGCCCTGGCGATCCTGCCGGTCAAGACGCGCTGAGTCGCCGGAACCCGGTGAACTCGCGGGAGCGGCGAATGCCAAGCCTGGCCGCGGGGTTATGGCAGCTGGACGGGGAGGGCGGTGAGGCCTCTGACGATGAGGCTTTTGCGCCAATGGAGTTCCGTGTCGGGGGCGAGTTCGAGGTTGGGGTAGGTGGATAGGAGGCGGGTGATCGCGATGGCGCTTTCGGTGCGGGCGAGGGGGGCGCCGACGCAGCGGTGGATGCCGTGGCCGAAGGCTATGTGGTTGGGGGAGCGGTCGGGGTCGAAGCGGTGGGGGTCGGGGAATTGGGTGGGGTCGCGGTCGGCGGCTGCCATGGAGATCAGGATGAGTTGGTCCTGGGGGATTTCGATGCCGCCGAGGACGGTGGGTGCGGTGGTGTAGCGGAAGGTTGCTTCGGTGGCGGGGGCTTCGAAGCGGAGGACCTCCTCGATGAAGGCGGGGATCCGGTCCGGGTCGGACAGCAGGGCCTTCTGCAGGTCCTTGTCGGCCAGGAAGATTGCGACGCCGTTGCCGATCAGGTTGACCGTGGTTTCGAAGCCGGCGACGAGGAGCAGGAAGACCATGCTGATCAGTTCGCGGTGGCTGAGGCGGTCGTCGTCCGCCCGGGCTGCGATGAGTTCGGAGAGCAGGTCCTGGCCGGGGGTTGCGTCCTTGGTGCGGACAAGCTGGTCGATGTAGCGGACGAATTCCATGACCGCGGTGGCGCGGGCCTCGTTGCTTTGCTCGCTGGACAACAGCGAGGTGGACCAGCGTTGGAAGGCGTCGCGGTCCGCGCTGGGGACACCGAGTAGTTCGCAGATCACCGACATGCCGAGCGGGACGGCGAAGCGTTCCAGCAGATCCACGACTTCGCCACGGTCGGAAGCCAAGTCGGCGAGCAGCTCGTCGGAGAGTTCGCTGATCCGCGGCGACAGCGCGGCCATGGCCCGTCCGCTGAAGGCCCGGTTGACCAGGCCGCGCAGGCGGGTGTGCTCCGGCGGGTCGTAGAAGACCATCATGTCCGCGAACATGCTGCCGCCGAGATGCCGGTCGCCGCCCTCCGCCGCGACCGTGGCCTTGGCGCCGGGGGACTTGAGGACCTTGCTGATGGCGGGATCGGTGAAAGCGGCCTTGGCGACCTCGTAATCGGTGATCAACCATCCGAGTCCGGAATCCGGCAGGCGGACCCGATGTACCGCTCCCCTGCCCCGCAGCTGGTCGTACACCGTGTGCGGGTCATCGAAGAAGTTATCGGTCAGTTCGATGACCTCCGTCGCCAAATTGTCTGCCGGAGAGCCGATCTCGTACCCCATGTTTCGGAATGTATCAGGGCGGGTGCGGCACGACCCGAACCGAACATCCCCGGCCCGTATATACAATCCCGTTGCATGCAGTACTCAGAGAGGATCCCCCGAGAGTGGTGAACGAACCCACGAAACAGTCGTTGGGGCAGCATCTTACGTTCTTGCGCAAGCGCGCAGAGGTCCACAGGCACGCGACCGGCGAGCTTCCCGCGGCGCGGAAGTTCAGCAGGGAGAAGGCCGCGGCCGAAGCGCATATCACCGCTAGCTACCTGACCAAAGTCGAGCGCGACGAGGTCGGACACGTCGACGTCGGGATCCTGCGGGTGCTGGCGACGACCTATCAGGCCAGCGATGACGAGTGGCGCTATATCTGCGATCTGGCCGGCTACGCCTCGCCCTACCCGTCCATCGCCGGAATCGGCCCGGCCCTGGAGATCCCCGAGTTCGAGGTGTTCGAGACCGCGGTGACACCGATCATGGCCACCGAAATGACCGAGGCGGCAGCCGATCTCGTGTCCTTCTACGGGCCGCAGCGCCGGCTGATCACGGCGAATCAGGCCTACTACGACACCTTCCCCACGCATCGGCCGGGGATGTACATGCTCGAGTGGTCGTTCACCGACGAGGCACGGGAAATCATGATCAACTGGAAAGACCAGGTGGGGATCGGCGTCGCCACCCATCGAGGATTCATGGGGCGCTATGGCCGCACCTCGTGGGCGCTGGAATATCACGAACGGCTGGTGCGATTCCCCGACTTCCGGCAGATGTGGGAAGCCGGGGCGGTGACCTACACGCTGCCGCTCGATATGCAATCGCGCCTGCGGGTCCGGGGCGGGCTGTACGCACTGACCATGGAGAACTGGCAGATGCAGCACCATCTGCCGATCGTCCGGTCCCGGGGCCGACTTCATCAGCTGGACGCCGGCGACTCCTGACAGCCCGCCGCCGGGCGGCTACTGGATCAGCTTGTGATCAGCTGTTCGATGGTCTGGCCCTGCAGGCCCAGGCCGTCGCCTGTAGCGCTCGGCAACTACGGGCACCGGGCTCCGACCCGTATGACTGCTGCAAAATTGCTGACTGTTCAGCGCAGAGTTGGCGGAATGACTCATTTAGGACGTTTGACCAGCCTAGACTGCCCGCGTGGAAGTTCATTCTCGGCAGTTGCAATACTTCATCGCGGTAGCGGAGGAGTTGAGTTTCACCCGTGCCGCCCAGCGGCTCCACGTCTCGCAGCAGGGTCTGAGCATGCAGATCAAGCAGCTCGAGCACGATATGGACGTCACGCTGTTCTCGCGCACCACCCGGCAGGTGGAGCTGACCGCGGCCGGGTGTGCGTTCCTTCGACACGTCCGAGAGGCCTTGTCCAGCTTGGCTTTCGGGCTCGAAGAGGCCCGCGCCGCGCATCGCGGTGAACACGATCGGCTGGTGCTGGGCTGCCTCGAGGGAGCGGCGCTGACCCTGACCGAGCCGATTCTGGCCGCGTTCCGGGAGCGCCATCCCGAGGTCACTGTCGAGTTGACCCACTTCACGTACGAGACGCCGTCGGCGGGCCTGGCGAGCGGACAGGTGGATGTCGCCATCGTGCGGCGACCGTTCCAGGACACCGGTTTGGGATTCGAGCCGCTGTTCCGGCAACCGCTGATGGTGATGCTGCCGGCGAATCATCGCCTGGCCGACCGCACCGAGGTCGCGGCGGAGGAACTGCTGGACGAGCCGATCCTCTCCTCGGCCGCCTCCGACCCGGTGTGGAATGCCTTCTGGCAGCTGGACTCCCACCGCGGCGGACGCCCGGCGCAGGTGGCCTGCCGCGCGAAGACTCTGCTGGAGGAATTGCACCAGGTGGCCACGGGAGCGGCCATCGCGATGACCGTGCCCTGCGCGGCCTGGATCAAGTTCCCCGGCGTGCGGCTCGTACCCGTGATCGACGCGGCCCCGAACGAGGTCGCGGTGAGCTGGCGCGCCGGACACGAAAACGCCCTCGTGCGTTCCTTCATCGATGTCGCGCGCCGGGTCCGCAATGCGAATCCCGGCCTGCTGGCCCGGCTCCAGGCGCCGCGCTGCCGCGATCGGCAACCCGCCCGCACCGCCACCGCGATGTCGTCCTGACCCTTCGGCGCCTGCCCGATCTCGCCGGGTGACGCCACTTCCATGATCCACAATTCCCTGTTGTCGATCATCCATGAAATTTGATTTCAATTCTTTCCTTCTGTGTCATAACGTTTCTCGCGGCGAGCGAAAGCTCAGCCGGAAACACATGAAGGAGAAAAAATGGGTTCCTTGGCCAATCTCGTTGTCGACGCTCTTGTTTCGGAGCTGGTCAAGAAGCTGTTCAGCGGTTCCGCCGGCACCAAGGCGTAATCCCGCCCGGGCGCATCGACCCAGTGGTGCCGAGTCGTTCCACACCGACTCGGCACCACTTTTCTGCGTTCGGGCAACTCGGCCGGGATCTACACGAGTCGTTTCCACTGCTGGGGCGCAGTACCCGCGCCCGGCACCCGGCCATTGACAACCCCGGCTTCATCAATCGGCAAGAACAAGTGATTTCCCGAAACCTCATCCGGGAAGCAGGGTTTCGACATCAGCCGAACAAACCGGCAATTTGCGCCTACCGGAGTGTGGAAGTCCTTCACACCGCCCATGAATGGATTGAGCCCCGCCGCAGCCGGCGTCAATCTTCAGCCGAAAAAGCCGATCAACCGAATTGTGGGTGACCGGCTATCGGCAGGTGCAGGAATCTGCTCACGAACCGGAACCTGAGCCCGAACCCGACGCGGAGCCCGAGGCCGACCCCGACGCGGACCCGGTGCCGGCCGGGCTGTCGGGCACCGTCGCACCCTTCGATCCGGGCCGGTTGATGTACACCGTCACCGGTGTCGAGGCGTTCGCCTCCACGGTCACCACTCGCGCGCCGGCGGGTGAGGTCACCGTGCCGCCGTCGACCCGAACCTGATAACCGTTGGGGTAGTGGAGATCCGAGATGTAGATCTCGGTCGGCTTACCGGTGGCACGCGGGGTGTAGCGGTAGGCGAAGTCGCCGGTGGCGGCGTCGAAGATCATCCGACCCGGGGTGCCCGAGGTGGCCTGCGGGTAGGTGCGCACCAACTGGTTGCCGATGTCGCCGGCGAACGGATCGGTCCCCGCGGCGTACTGCCAGTACTGCCAGCCGATGAACCGGTCGTCGGCGTTGATCAGCGTATTGCTCAGCACGGTGGCGTCGCCGTCGCCGAATTCGGTGACCAGCGTGGGGATTTCAGTGCGGCGGGTGAAGGCGTCGATATTGCCCCAGGTCTTGCCCTGCTGCAGCGGGCACAGGCCGCGCAGGAACGTGGGCAGGCCGTTGTAGATGGCCATCTGACTGGGAATGCAGTAGTCGTGCGGGGCGAAGGCGATGCCGGGCGCGCTGATCGGCGGATTCTTGCCCAGATTGGTGGGCATGGTCTCGTTCCAGGTGACATTGGGTTCCCACAGCACCGTGAGGTCACCGTTGCGGCCGCGGACCGCATCGGTCAGCTTCTGCATGGCCGCTTGATATTTGACGTCGAAGCCCGAACAGCCGTTGGGAAAACAGGACAGGAATGCCGACCCTGGCCAGGGCTCGTTCAGCAGTTCGATGCCGAGCGCGCCGGAATGGCCGTTCATCTTGTCCGCGAGCGCGCCGAGCGCCTGCCCGAGATAGTCGAGGACACCGTAGGTGTTGTTCCAGACCTCATCCCAGCCCGCATTCATGCTGGGCATCAGGTAGAACAGGGGAAAGCCGAGGTTGGGTTCACCGGCCCCGGGTCGGGAGTGGATGGCCCATTCGGGGAAACCATTGCCGCCCCAGACCTTCGAGAGCCCGTCCTGGTGATTGTCGAGTACGGTGTGGATTCCGTACTGCGCCAAGGTATCCACGACGCCGGCGACTCGATCCAGATACGCGGTGTCGACAAGGCCTCGAGTGGGCATGAGCCCGTCGAAGTTGACGCCGAGCCGCACGGTGTTGAATCCGTGCCGGGACAGCAGCTCCGCGTCCTGGGCCGTGAGAACGGTTCCCGGCGCGAAGTAGGGCGGTTCCTTGCCGACGCTGTTGACGCCGTGCAGCAGGACGACCCGTCCGTACTGGTCGACGAAGCGGGAACCGTCGACATGCAACGGCGAGACGGTATCGGCCACGGCCGTGGCGGGAAGGACCGATGCGGCCAGCGCACACCCAATCGCTACCGCCGCCGCGGCCACCGATCGGGTCACCCACCTGATCCGGCGTGTGCTGTGGGCGATTGTCGTGTTCATGTTCTCCTGCTTCTGGATCGCGCTCCGGCGGTGGGTCGCGCTCAGGCTGGTGGGGTCGGCACCGCCGGTCCGGAGCTCGAGGCGGTCCCGGGCGGTGCCGATTTTCGCGGTAGCCCCACGTCATTGGGGGGCGGCGAGCCGGTTGGGCAGCTCGCGTTCGTGGGCCCGGCCTCGGGCTACTCCGTACCGAGCGCGGCGGCGAGCAGGGGCCAGGAGTTGTGCAGGTCGTCCTGCCAGTAGGCCCAGGTGTGGGTTCCGGTGGGCCGGAAGTCGACCTGGGCGGGGATGTTCAGTGCGCTCAGACGATCGGCGAGCTGGTGAGTGCACGAGTTGGTAGCGGCCTCGATCATGCCGCCGAGCACCATCTGATCCGCCTTGGTGACGATCTGGTCGGGCGTGGGCTGACCGTTGATCGCCTCGGCCCGGCCGGGCAGACCGGTGCCGCTGGAGAGGTAGATCGCCTTGCCACGCAGGCTGTCCGCGTTGAGGATCGCGTCGTGGGCCCGCCAGGCCGGATCGTCGTCGGGGCCCCACATGTTCTTGGGGTCCGCGTCACCGCGGGCCAGCACCAACCGGATGTAGGCACGGCCGGCGGGGTCCGAGGTGGAGGCGCAGCCGCTGTACGCCGCAACCGCGGAATACACCGTGGGTGCGGCGGCGGCGAGGTCCAGTGCCGAGGTGGCCGACATGGATACGCCCGCAATCGCATTGACGCCGGAGGTGTGCAGGGTCGCGTCGATGATCGGCGGCAGTTCCCGGGTCAGGAACGTCTCCCAGCGATTGCGTCCCAGTTTCGGATCGTCCTGCTGCCAGTCGGTGTAATAGGAGAATTCGCCGCCGACCGGAGTCACCACATTCACGTTCTTGTTCCAGAAGAACGGCACGATATCGGTCCGGCTGTACCAGTTGGTGATATCGGTGCCACCGCTCGCGCCGTTCAGCAGATACAGCGTCGGGCGTGGCGCGCTCGAATCGGATGCCGTGAGCACCTGCAACGGGATTGTGCGTTGCATGGCGGCCGAATACACATAGAACATCTCCTGCCGCTGTCCCGCGCGATCGATGTGATCCAGATGTGCGGCGACATCGGCGTGCGAAGCCTGTAGTGCACTCGGTGCGACATAAAGCAGGGCTGCGGCGACGACGCACGACGTGATGAGCGACGCAATGGTCCGCCTGGGCGACACGACTGACTCCTCGGAACGGTGGTGAGAAGGGTCCTGGGCCGCGGCGGCCGCGCACACGCCGCGGTCCAGGAGTATCGGACCGGCTGGTCAGCTGCCCATCAGGCGCTTGATCACATTGGCGATGGTGTCGGTGACCGAGCCGGTGGAGCTGAGCTGGTTCTGCGAGGAGCCCAAGCCGCCCTGGTCGAGGCTGCCCAGCAGGGCCTCACCGGGATTCGCGCCGCGAGCGGTGAAGCACACGCCCATGCCCGGCTGGTCGGAGCCCGAGCCGACGGTGCCGCCGACGCTGATGCCGCCGCTGAGAATCTGCTGGCCGTCGGTGACGGAGCTCGGCACCTTGTAGGTGAACTCGGCGGTGACCGGGTTGCCCGAATTGACGAACCACCCGGTGCTGCTGACCCGCCAGCCACCGTTGTTCGGCTCCGGAGTCACGTCGGCGGGCTGCTCACCCTGCCCGAAGTGATACGCGGTGACAGTGGCCTTGACCGGCTTGTCGAAGCCCGGCGGCGGATAGTCGGTGATCGAGTTGACGTACGGATTGCCGATACTGGTGGTTCCGACCACGACCTTGTAGGTGACCAGCGTGCCGGCGGCGGCGGTCGCGGCTTCGACGGTCTTGTCGTAGGTGTGGGTGATCCAGAAGCTGCTGATGCCCGGGTTGTAATCGACATGCTGAGTCTGGACGCACGATGAGGACGGGGGTGTCGGATCCGCGGTGGCGGTCGCGGTGCCGAGGGCGATACCCGCTCCCGACATCGCCAATGCGGCCGCGGCAATTCCGGCAGCCAATTTGGGGGTGTTACGCATGATTCCTTCCAGCAGTTCCGGCGGAACGCGGAACTGATTAGCAGTGAGCCGGTGTGGAATTCGAGCCTTCGCTCACGCCGAGAAACGCTAGAGCACAACGGAAGAGAACTTAAATCTGATTTTGCGGTTCATTCACAACGCGTCCTTGTCAATCGTTCGAGAACTACTGTTTCCGCTCGACCCCGGTGAGCCACTAGGTTTTCCGTGCACGCACCCGGACCCAGCTCCAGCAGCTCGGCACGGAGCGCCCTGAGAAATCTTCGCGATTTCGCTCCACGGAAAGGTTCGACATGCTACTGCGAGGCCGAGTTCTGGCCCCCGCCGCCGCGGCGGCACTCTTGTTCGCCGGTATCGCAGCGCAGCAGGCGCCGAATGCGGCGGCGGAACCGGGCGGCTGGACCCTACCTCAGCTCACGGTCTCGAACGGCGCCATCACCGATGTCACCGGACGCACGGTGCTGCTGCGCGGCGCGAATGTCAACCAGCTCAACGACTATGCGCAGAACGATCCTGCGCTGCCGACCGTGCAACCGCTGGACCGCACCGATTTCGCGCAGATGGCGGCGCTCGGCTTCAATGTGGTGCGGCTGAATCTGGCGTGGTCAGCGCTCGAACCTACTCCCGGGGCGTTCGACCAGACCTACCTGGCCCGCATCCACACCGCCGTCGACGACGCCAAGTCGAACGGCATCTACACGGTGCTCGACATGCACCAGGACGCCTGGGGCAAGGCCGTGGGCACACCCAAGGGACAAGGTTGCCCCATTTTCATGAAACCCGGCATCGGCTGGGACGGCGCGCCCGCCTGGGCGACGCTCACCGACGGCTGGACCACCTGCAACTTCGGCGGCGTCCGCGAATCCGCACCCGCAGTGGCGCGTGCATTCCAGAACTTCTACGACGACACCCAGGGCATTCAGGGCCATCTGGTCAACACCTGGGCGAAGCTGGCCGCGGAGTTCAAGGACGAGCCCGCCATCGCCGGCTACGACCTGATCAACGAGCCCAATCCCGGTCTGCGCGACCCGTTCTCGGCGGCGGACCAGCTCGGCAAGTACTACCAGCGGGTGATCGCGGCCATCCGGCAGGCCGAGCGCGGCAGCCTGCCGCACCTGGCGATCTTCGAGCCCAGCGCGATCTGGTCGGCCATCGGCATCGACGCCACACCGCCGGCGCACTACATCACTGATCCGCTGGCGGTGTTCTCGCCGCATCTGTACAGCGAGTCCATCAATATTGTCAACGCCTTCCCGTCGATCGAGCTGGGCTTCAAGCTGGCGCTCGATACCGCCGCGAAGTACAAGGTGCCGGTGTGGAGCGGCGAGTGGGGCTGGTTCGGCGATCCGGACTCCGACTCGCCCAAGGTGGATCGGTTCGTGGACCAGTTGAACGCCAACCGTGTCGGCGGCGCGTGGTGGGCCTGGAAGGGGGCCTGCGGTGACCCGCATGTGATTCGCGACGGCAACACCAACAAGCCGACCGGCAATCTCAACCGCGTCGCCTGCCCGTCGAACGCTTCGCTCGGTCAGCCCGCCGGATATACCCGGCCACTGTCCCGCGCCTATCCCCGTGCCGTTCCCGGCAGCCTGGCGTCGGTCACCGCGAATGGGTTCGCCGGATCCGGCACCGGACGTCTCGAGGCGTGGTACCCGGGCTCGCAACGACCGAATGTGCAGTCCACCAATGTTTCCGACCTCACCCTGACCCAGGTGGACGGCGGCTGGCAGCTGATCGGGAACACCGTCGGCGCCTATTCCATCAAGCAGTCCTGACGGACTCGAATTCTCTTCTCCCCCACAGTAAGCAGGTCCCCCATGTCTTCACGCAGAACCCTCCGGGCCGACACCGCGGCGGTGGCGCTCACCGGAATGATCGCGCTCGGCGCGGTACTGAGCGCGTCCCCGGCCACCGCGGCGCCCACCGATATCGCCTCCGGATCCGCGTCCGGCTCAGGAGGTTTCGGTTCGTCCGGCTCCTCCGACTCCGGCTCCTCGGGGGCGAACGATCCGGTGTCGACCCTGCCCGCGCCGACCACGACCGCCATCAAACTCGACGGCGCCACCAACTTCCGCGATATCGGCGGCTACCGCACCACCGACGGACACACCGTGCGTACGGGCGTGGCCTTCCGATCCAACCGCCTCGCCGGGCTCACCGACACCGACCTGATCAAGCTGAGCGCCGCCACCGTGACGCTGGACGTCGACCTGCGCAGTGGCTCCGAGCGCAGCAGCGCGCCCGATCGCGTGCCGACGGGCGCGCAATACAAGGTCGCCGACGTGATCAGCTTCGACAGCGGCATCTCCTTCCATGAACTCCCACCGATCACCCTGGGACGCGCGGTCATCGACGGCCTGATCAACGGGTCGTCGGACATGGTCCAGTCGATTGACTATCCGTTCATGGTCAACTTCCACGGCTCGGATGTCGCCTTCGGCACCCTGCTCCGCTCGATAGCCGGAAATACCGGCGGCGCAACGGTTTACCACTGCACCTCCGGCAAGGACCGAACCGGCTGGGCCACCGCGGTGCTGCTCACCCTGCTCGGTGTGCCGCGCGATGTGGTCAATGCCGATTACCTGGCAAGCAATGCCGAGCTCGGCGACCCGAAGGCGGTCCAATTGTCCTGGCTGGAAGCGGCTTTCAACGAGGTCGACCGGCTCTACGGCAGCGTCGACAAGTACGTGCGTGACGGACTCGGCCTGGACCAGGCCACGATCGACGCGCTGCGCGCGAAGCTCCTGGCCTGATATTCGCGACGTATCTACATGAATTCTTTGTAGAAAATCCGAAAATTGTGATTTCTCTTGCATCCCAGCAACTTCTAGCATTTCCGGCGTGAGCGAAATCGCTCACGGTCGAGTGCAATTCGAGATGACACAAGGGAAATCGCAATGGGACGACGAGCAATGAAACACACTGCTGCGGGTGCCGCCGCCGTAATCGGAGTCGGGGCGTTGGCCCTGTTCGGGGCCGGCGGCGCCAGTGCCGATCCCGGCTCGGTTACCTTCAATGACGGCGGCACCCAATTCACCCGCACGGTCAGCAACGTCACGCCCGCGGTGGGTGACACCATCACCGTCGATACGGCGTTCTATCGCCTCCAGGCCGGGGATCAAACGTACTGGTGGTTCAAGGACTACCACCCCGATTGCCTCACCTATGTTCCCGGTACGGCCAAGCTGACCGACGCTGCCGGCGCCCATCAGTCCGAGCCCTATCTCGAGATCAAGCCCACTTTCATCGCGGCCGACTTCGTCGCGGCCGGATTGCAGGTCGTCGGCAAGGTCGGTCCCGGGAATACCGCGCCTGTCTTCAGCGCGCAATACAAGGTCGGCGCGTGCGCCACCGGTACCAGCCTGACCACCGGGATGGGGTACAACACGAACATGGGCGGCATAAACGCCCAGCTCTCCACCAAGGGCCCATCGATCACCGTCGGCGGGACGCCCGGCGGCGGCGCCGACTCCGGCAGTAGCAGCCTGACTTCGCTGCTCGGCGGTCTCGGCTCGAGCAAGTAGTACCCGGACCGCCGAATGCGATGGCGGTCAACGCAAACATCTGCGGTCCGCGATCTCCTCGTTCAAAGCGTAGGAGATCGCGGCCGCTTCATGTTCGGCCCAGACGCCGAAGTCGGGGTATTTGAGGTCGATTCCAGCCATGCAGTCCCAGCAGGCGCTCGCACCGCCGGCCGGCTCGCCCGGGAACAACATCACGATGAATCGCTGTGCCACAGTGGTTTTCCCGACCAGCACCCGGCGATACCCGTCGGGCACGACGAGCGCGCCCGACGCCTCGGTCCGGAAATACGCCTCGGCGATCGCCGAATCCCGACGCCATTTCTCACCCGCGGCGAGATCACCGATGCCGAAGAGTTGGATCGTCCCGAACCGGGACCATCCGTTGCAAACCAACAGGAATTCACGGAACTCGGCATCGAAGCGCACGCCCAGCCGTCGCTCGGCCGCCGTGATCGCGGCCTCGGAGGCGGGCGGATTGGGCGGCATGGACAGCCCCGGCTCGCCGAAGCGCAGCGCGGCCCCGTATTGCACTTCGTAAAGCGCGCCTACCAAGGCGCTCCAATTCGTCATCGTTTCCTGTCGCCGGGGACGATTTCGATCGGGAAAGATGTCGACACCGCTGGCCGTCCCCGGCTCCTCGCTACGGTTGCCAGCGATGCCGACATTGCCTCAGCACCACGTGAGGCGGGTACGAGCCCGGAGGGAAGCGGGGCTCGCACGTTTTTCGCGGCTGCCGGATCGGAATCAGAGACGGATACTTTCTGTTCCGGTCACGACGAACGCCGCTGAAAACGCTAGGGCACCGGACAGGCGAAGAGAAATCACAGTTCGCGGACTGTTCACAACTCCAGATTGTCAATCATGAAGACTGTTCCGGCAAAAGGTTCTACCCGGAACGTTCGTCAACCTAGACTGCGCTCCATGGAAGTCCACACCCGTCAGTTGCAATACTTCATCGCAGTAGCGGAGGAGCTGAGTTTTACTCGTGCGGCGCAGCGATTGCATGTCTCGCAACAGGGATTGAGCACCCAGATCAAACAGCTCGAGCACGCGATGGACGTGGTGTTGTTCTCCCGGACCACCCGCAACGTCGAATTGACCGCTGCCGGCGCGGTGTTCCTGCAGGATATCCGCGGCGCGCTGACCGGCCTGGACGTCGCGGTCGAGCGGGCCCGCTCGGTGCATCGCGGCGAGCAGGACCGACTGGTCCTGGGCGCGCTGGAGGGCGCGGCGCTGACCCTGACCGAGCCGATCCTCTCCACCTTCCGCCAGCGCCATCCGGGCATCACCGTCGAGTTGCGCCAGTTCACCTACGAGGATCCGTCGGCCGGTCTGGCCACCGGATCGGTGGACGTCGCCTTCGCCCGCCGCCCGTTCGTCGACGACGGCGTCCAGTTCGAGACATTGTTCGCCGAACCGCTGATGGTGATGCTGCCGACGAACCATCGGCTGGCGGAGCGCACCGAGGTCTTCGCGCACGAGCTGCTCGATGAGCCGCTGCTCGGGGCCGCTACCACCGATCCGGTATGGAATGCGTTCTGGGAGTTGAGCGCCCACCGCGGCGGGGTCCCCGCGCGGGTGGTGTCACGCTCGAATTCACTCCTCGAGGAGCTGCACAAGGTCGCGACGGGCGTCGGCGTCGTCCTCACGGTGGCCTGCGCCCGGTGGATTCCTTTTCCAGGGGTGCGCATGCTCCCCATCGCCGACGTCCCGCCCAATGAGGTGGCCGTCGGCTGGCGCGGCGCGCAGGAATCCGCGCTGGTCCGTTCCTTCGTCGAGGTCGCCCGCTGCATCCGTGACACCCATCCGGACCTGGTCACACAGCTGCAGGAACCCGACTTCACGGATTGCACCGTGCCGCCCCACCTCTGATTGACAACCTGCACCTGTCAATCATCTGAAAAGGGTGATTTCTCCGTAGTTCCGTTGTGAACTAACGTTTCTCAGGATCGATGAGAAATGGAGTCGCCCGTGGCACCACCGAAGAAGTACCCGGACGCGCTGCGGGCGCACGCGATCCGACTTTACCGAGAATCGGATCCCAAACCGACTTTTCGACGAATGGCAGCGGATCTCGGTGTCCATCACGAGGCGCTGCGATTGTGGATTCGCCACGCGGAGCACATGGAAGGCCGCGCCGAGAACGCAACCGGCGCGGCCGAGGAGAGCCTTTACACGGCAATGGCCAAGGAGAACAAGAAACTCCGCAGGCGGGTGGCCGAACTCGAACGGATAATAGCGGTATTGCGCGCGACCCGCCCCCTTGCCACAGTGGAATTCGGCCGAATCCTGCCGTGACGAACAACAATTCGCCGTTGTCAATCGATCGGGAACAGTGATTTCTCTTCGAACTCCTTGTGCCATAACGTTTTCGACGAGCGCACAAGCACTCCGAACAATTACGGATCGAAGGAGAAAACAATGGCTTCCCTGGGCAACCCCGCGCTGGACACCATCCTCGCGGCGCTGAAGAACCTGCTGAGCACCGGCTCGTCCGCGCCCCACAAGACCAACTGACCCGTTCCGGAGGCGGGTTCCGGTTCCGAACTGCGACCGGACCGGACCCGCCGTCGGATGTTCCAGGAGGTGGTCAATCGGATCGCCGTGTTGGTGGCGCTGTGACTCATCGCAGTGCCGCCCTGTCGGTTCCGCCCGGAATTCAAGGTTCCCCGCGCCGCGTTCAAGGACGCCTACGCCGATTGACATACCCGCCAACTTCAAATACCGTCAGTATTTGAGTTCTGGGGGTATCCAACAAGGAGGTTGGGATGGGCGCGGCGCGGCGGCCTCGCATCGTGATCATCGGGGCCGGAGTATCCGGCATTGCGAGTGCGATCACGTTGCAGCGCAATGGGTTCCATGACTTCGTGATCCTGGAGAAGGGGTCCGATATCGGCGGGGTGTGGCATTGGAACCACTACCCCGGACTGACCTGTGACGTGCCCTCTCAGCTGTACCAATTCGGGTTCGCGCCGAAGCCGGACTGGTCGCACATCTTCGCGCCCGGGCCCGAGATCCAGCGGTATCTCGTCGATGTGGCCGAGCAGTACGGGCTGCGGCCGTATCTGCGGCCGAATTCCGAGGTGGTGGCGGCGACCTTCACCGGATCCGGGTGGCTTGTCGAGACCGGCGACGGGAGCCGGTACGAGGCCGACTTCGTCATCGCGGCCACCGGCGTGCTGCATCATCCGGCGGTGCCGGATCTGCCCGGACTATCCGAGTTCACCGGCGAGGTGCTGCACACCGCACGCTGGGACGACAGCGTGGCGACCGCCGGGCGGCGGATCGCGGTCATCGGGACGGGTTCGACCGGCGTGCAGGTGGTTTCGGCGCTGCAACCGGAGGCCGAGCACGTCACGCACTTCGTGCGCAGCCCGCAGTGGGTGATCTGGGCTCCGATGCAGATCCCGCAGCCCGCGATCGTCGGCGCGATGCTGAACCGGCTGCCGCAGGTGAATCGCGCGCTCTACCGGGCAGGCATGACGGGGGCCAAGCTGTTCACCGACGTGGTGACCCGGCCGAGCTGGCGGCGACGGGCGGTCCAGGAGTACGCCCGGCTGAGCTTGCGCGCGCAGATCTTCCAGCCGGAGCTGCGCGAACAGCTCACGCCCGACTACGAGCCGCTGTGCAAGCGGCAGGTGTTGTCCGGCACCTACTATCGCGCTCTGCGCGCCCGCAACGCCGAGCTGGTCACCACGGCCATCGAGGAGGTGACCCCGACCGGTATCCGTACCGCCGACGGCCGCCACCGCGAGCTCGACCTGATCGTCCTCGCCACTGGCTTCCGCGCCCACGACTACATGCGGCCGATGAATCTGACCGGCCGCGACGACATCTCGATCGACGACGCCTGGGCGAAGGGCCCGCGCGCCTACCGGATGACCGCGATTCCCGGCTTCCCCAACTTCTTCACGGTCCTGGGCCCCCACTCCCCCACCGGTTCCATTCCACTGCACCATGCCGCCGAGGTGACGGCCCGCTACATCACCCGGTGGATCCAGCGCTGGAGCGCAGGCGAATTCGACACCGTCGAGGTCACCGCGGACGCCACCGACCGGTTCGAGACCGAGGTCTCCGCGGCCATGGGCCCCACGGTCTGGAACACCGGCTGCAACTCCTGGTACTTCACCGAGGGCGGCAGCATCGACCTGCTGCCGTTCGACCGCGCCACCATGGAATCCATGCTGTCCGAGCCCGACCCCGCCGACTTCCATCTGCAAACCATCTCATGACCTGGTAGAAGTAAAATTATCGATCCTTAGCAAATTTTCAGCTACTATCGGGTGGTTGTCTTTCCTGCGAGTTCGGCTACCAGGGCGGAGATGCGCCATGATCGGACAGCGCTCGTTTCGAAGACCTACGCACGTTCTTGCTCTCGCGGTTGGAATTACGGCCTTGACCTGCGGGCCGGCCGCCACCGCACTCGCCGCCGGGTGGCACGACTGGGATGCCGTCGTCCAGTGCGAGGCGGGCGGGGATTGGGGGGCCAATACCGGCAACGGCTACTACGGTGGCCTGCAATTCACCCAGGGCACCTGGAATGCGTACGGCGGCAGGGGGAATCCCGCCGACGCCAGTCGCGAGGAGCAGATCCGCATCGCGGAACAAATCCTCGCCCACCAGGGCCCAGGCGCATGGCCCAGCTGCGGGGCCTATCTCTGAGGCCACTGCTCCCACTCCGAGGCCACTGCTCCTCGAAGTTCACGACCTAGAGCGACACGCAAGCAATTCGGTCACGGTTGCCTGTGAGTTGTCTTAGGCGTAGGTCGAACTCATGCCTCGCCACCCGGGTGGTCGGCACAATTACCTGGCGGCTGTTGATCATCCGCAGGAAATTGCGGCAAACCACACATAGTTGACGTCCCGGGCAGGCGTGCATCTGTTGCCCGCCATGGTTTTCCGGCTAGCACCGAGCCTGGAGGGCACATGCGCAGAGTGAGATCCGTACGGGCGACGGATGCCAGCTTCTCGCGAGGCACATTTCTGTGTGGCGCACTGGGAATCGCCTTGGCCGGGTGGGGATTCACCGGCCTGTCCGATGCCGATCCCGTCTCGATCGCCTCCGGACCCGGTGCGGCCAAACCGAATTGGAGCAGGCTGGAGCGGCTCGTCCGCGGCCGCGTCGTCCGGGTCGGCGATACCGGCTACGAGACGGCCAAGCAGGTCTTCAACACCCGCTTCGACAGCGAGACACCCAGCGCCGTGGTGCAGGTCGCGTCTACCGCCGATGTCGTCTCCGCCATGAGTTTCGCGGCCGAATACCGCCTGCCCGTGGCCGCTCGGTCCGGCGGGCACTCCTATGCGGGGGTGTCGACGACGACCGGCGCGATGATCATCGACGTCCGGCAGCTCACCGGCGTGAGTGTCGATGCGGGACAGGCCGTTGTGGGGCCGGGTCACACTCTGTACGACGTCTACAGCGAGCTCGACCGGTCGGATCTGACCATCCCGACCGGTATGTGCCCGGACGTCGGCATCAGCGGACTCGCCCTCGGCGGCGGCCTCGGCTTCGAATCCCGTGCCTACGGTGTCACCTGCGACCGGCTCGCCGGGGCGACGCTCGTGCTGCCCGACGGCACCATCGCCGAAGTCTCGGAGACCTCCCGCCCGGATCTGCTCTGGGCGCTGCGCGGCGGCGGCCCGCTGTTCGGCGTGGTCACCTCGCTGACCTTCGACACCTGTCCCGCGACATCGAAAGACCTGGTGCGCCTGACCTTTCCCGGCGAAAGCGCGGCGCAGGTGATCGCCGGCTGGTCCACCTGGCTGCAGTCCGCGGACCGCTCCCAGTGGGCCGATGTGAGCGTCGACGCCGACGGCAACGGCAGCCTGGACTGCTGGATGCAGCTGGTCTGCCCGGCCGGGTCCGGCGGGCAGGCCGCGGCCGCGCTGACGGATGCGATCGGTCTGCAACCGTCGACCATCGACACCCAGACCCTCGATCACATGGACACCATCATGTATCTGGCGGGCGGCAGCCCCACCTCACCGCGGGCGAGTTTCACCAACGGTTCCGACGTCGTCTCCGAGCTCACCCCTGACGCCATCGCCCGCATCATCGAAGCACTGACGATCTTCTCGCGCGCGGGCGGCACCGGCTGGGTGCAGATCAACACCCTCGACGGCGCGATCCGTGATACCGCGCCCACCGCCACCGCCTTCCCCTGGCGCAACCACGCCGCCCTCGTCGAATGGGGTGCCTACCAACCGATCCCGCACGACACCGCCCAGGCCTGGGTCACCGCCGCCCACCAGCTCTTCGCACCGGTCTCGGTGGGCGCCTATGCCAACTACCTCGAACCCGGCGATCCCCTCAGCCGCTACTACGGACAGAACTACCCGCGCCTGGCCGCGCTGCGCCGAACCATCGACCCCGGCAACCGAATCCATACCGTGCTGACCGTCTGACCCGGCTCGGGCGACGCCGCATCAGCTCAGCAGGGTGCGGGCGTACCAGTCCTTGGTATCGGTGACGCCGGGGAGGACGAAGAAGTAGCCGCCGCCGAAGGGCTGGACGTAATCGGTCAAAGGCTCTCCGGCCAAACGGGTCTGGATGGCCTCGAACTGGCGCTGGATGTCCTGCTGGAAGCAGGTGAAGATGTGCCCGGTGGCGAGATTGCCGTTCGGGTCGACCCCGAGGTCGTAGTTGTAGGAGCGGCGCAGCAGCTGCTGGCCGGCGGTGTCGGGGGTGCGGGGATTGGCCAGGCGGATGTGGGCGGTGGCGGGGGTGACGGTGGCGTCGGGATCGGCGGCGTAGTTGGGTACGTCGAATTCCTTGGTGCCGTCCAGGGGTGCGCCGGATTCGCGGCGGCGGCCGAACATGTTCTCCTGCTCCGCGATCGAGACGCGGTCCCAGAACTCCACCAGCATGCGGATGAGGCGGACCACCTGGTAGGTGCCGCCCCGAGTCCACGCCGGCTCCTGCGGGCTGTCGGCCCAGATCAGGGCGGCGGCGTCGGAGCCGGTCGGGTTGGCGGTGCCGTCCTTGAAGCCGAGCAGATTGCGGCCGGTGCCGGACGGCCGCGGCGGGGAGTTGTAACCCTGTATCTTCCAGCGCAATTGGATCCCGCCGCGGGTGTGGCGGGTGAGATCGCGGATGGCGTGGTGAATGGTGTCCTGGTTGTGGGCGCACAGCTGCAGCAGCAGATCACCGTGCATCCAGACCGCTTCCGGGGAGTCGTCGGGGAAGATCCGCATCGGCGTCAGGTGCGCGGGCTTCTGGGACGCCAGCCCGTAGCGCTGGTCGAACAGGCTCGCACCGACACCGGTGGTGACGGTCAGCCCGTCGGCCGGAATGTCGGGGCCGAGGACGGCGCTGTCGGCGGGCGGGTGACTCGGGCCCAGATCCGGCGGCGGGCCACCGGCGGTGAGAACGCGGGCGCGTTCGGTGAGCGTCCGCATCAGGTCGGCGAGTTCGGCGCGGTTGGCGGCGGTCACGTCGAACGCGGCGAAGCAGGAGGCGTTCTGGCGATCGGCCGGAGCCGGGGTGAGAATGCCCGCCTGATGTGCGCCGTGGAACGGGTAGGCCGGTGTGGTCGTGGCCTGCCCGGCCGCGGCGGCATCCACGCGGGCGCCCTCGGCGAGAACGCCGGCGGTCAGGGCGGTTCCGGCGGCGCCCGCGGCGGCGCCGGAGAGGAAGCGGCGGCGGCTGACAGTCATGGTGATGGCCTCGGTCCTTCGTAGAGAGTCAGTTCGCTTTGGTTTCCAGCAGCCGCGGCACCCGGTCCAGCGCTTCCAGGGCCGCGCCGATCGCGGCGAGCACCGCCTGCCGGGCCGCCTGCGGCGTCTGTGCGGGCGCGCGCCAGCGGCCGTTGTCCTGGGTGGCCAGCAGGGCGGCGCGCAGCCGGTCCAGCTTGGTCCCGAGATCGGGGCGCAGCTGCGGGTCGCGCTCGTCCAGCGGGACGGCGAGTTGATCCAGGACGGTGCGGGTGACCTCGACATCGGCCAGCGTCGCCGGATAGGCCGCGCCCGCACCCTGATCGTCCAGGCCCGAAAGGTGGTCGCGCAGTGCGTCTTCCAGGATCTCGTGAGCACGGACCGGCAGGGTGGCCGGATCACCGGCGATATCGGTGCTGGTCAGCTTGTCCCCGATCGCGGCGATATCCGCGGTGAGCTTGTCGACCACGGGCAGCAGCTGATCCGGGCCCTGGCCGTGCCAGAGGCCGTACTCGAGGCGGTGCAGACCGGTGAATCCCGGATCGTTTGCTCCGTCCGGCAGACCGCCTGGCAGCCCGTCGACAGCGGTCCCCGCCTCGCCGAAGCTGTTGTACGACGCGCCGACCCGCTCCCACTCCTGCAGCGCGAGCAGCCAATCGGTCTGCGCGGCGGGGATATTGTGTGCCCGCAGATCCCGGCCGACCGTGCCGACGGCACCGGTCAGACGGGTCAGCACGCCCCGCACATACGCCTGGTACGCCTCGTTCGGCCCGTGCAGTTCGCTGGCGCGCGCGGGTTTGAAGGCCGGGGGCGCGTCGGTCTGCGGACCGGTGGCCTGCACGCGCGGCGAGGACAGCGACGGGCGGCCCGACATCAGGCAGACGATGGTGTAGCTGCCCGGATTCAGGGTCGCGGTCAGCTCGGCGGTGGTGCCGGGACCGATGTTCTCGATCTCACCGGCCACCGCTCCGTCCGCGTCGACCAGATCGATCTCGCCGGACTTGCCGGACGTGTTGTGCACCGCGATGGTCTGGGTGCCGGTGTGCGCCGAGGTCCATTCCGGCGCACACGCATCCGCGGTCACGGTGACCGTGTGCGTGGTGTTCGAACCGCCCGAGGGCAGCAGGGCGATGGCGGTGCCGGCCGCCAGCACCGGGACCAGCACCAGGGTCGCGCCGACCAGCACCGGACGCGGACCGGCGATCCGCTCCCACCAATCCGCGTGCGCGGGCACGGTTTCCGGCTTCTTCTCGGTGGGCTCGGCTTCCGGCTTCGCCGCCGCCGGCTCGGCCTCGGTCACGAGGGTGCGACCCGCCCTGACGAACAGCGGAATCACGGTGGCCAGGTAGGCGATCCACGCCACCACCTGCAGCACCGTCATCTTCGGCGACAGGTTGGTGATGCCGGTGATGATCGAGACCCACCACGAGTTCGGGTCGATGCGCGCGGTCAGGTCGAACGCGATCCAGCGTGCGCCCGGCAGCCAGCCCGCCTCCTGCAGATCACCGAGGCCGTAGGCGAGCACACCCGCCGCGATCACGATGAGCAGCACGGCGGTCCGGTTGAAGAAGACGCCGAGGTTCAGCCGCACGGCACGCCGGAACAGCAGCCAGCACAGCGCGATCGCGATACCCAGTCCGAGGGCCGCGCCGACCAGCGGGGCCGCCGTCGATCCGGCCGCCTTGATGGCCGTCCACACGAACAGCGTGGTCTCCAGGCCCTCGCGCCCGACGGCCAGGAACGCCGTCACCGCGAGCACGCCCGCGCCCAGTCCCGCGGCCCGCGCGACTTCGCCGCGCAGCTGTCCCGACAGCGAGGCTCCGGTCCGGCGCATCCAGAAGATCATCGCGGTGACCAGGGCCACGGCCATCACGCTCAGCACACCGGCGACCGCGGCCCGGGCCGAACTGGTCAGTGCGGCAGTCGAATACGTCAGCACGGCGGCAAAACTTCCCGCCACCGAGACCGCGCCGAGTACGCCCAGCCAGACCGGCGCGGTCGAGGCCGGGCGGTCCGGGGTGGACAGCCGGCGCACGGCGGCCAGCAGGATGGTCACCACGAGCCCCGCCTCCAGGCCCTCCCGCAGGCAGATCAGCAGATTCGGCACAGCCTCGGCAACACTCACGGCTGCCAAGGTAAGCCATACCTACATGCCAGTCCATCCCGGCCCCGTCGTCGGCCGGTAGCTCACATGACCATTCCGGGCGTCAGGCCCTGCTGGTGCAGCCACATCATGATCGCGCAGCACATCTGCATCATCGGCGACTGCATATCCATGGTGTTCATGTCCATTGCTCTCAGCTCCTCGAACCCCGGGCCGGACACACTCGCCGACCGCGTCGAATATGACGATCACACCGAGCGCCCCGCCGCCATCAGGGTCCGAGGACCTGATCTCCATGGCCGAAGTTCCCGCCCGCGGGCTCGCGTGTCCTCGCGGATGCCGCCCGGCCGGTTCGGTTACCGTCCGAGCGTCCCGGTCCGGAAGACGAGCAGCCGCATCGACGCGTACATGAACAGCCCTTCCCCGAGACCGCCCAGGACGCGGGCGATCCGGTAGTCGAGGCCGAGGGCGGCCACACCGCTGGTCACGCCGAGGATGAACACCAGGTAATTGACCGCGACCACAACGACATAAACCGCGACCTGCGGTCCGACCGCCGCGTGCGATTCGAAGTTGAGCGTGCGATTGAGCAGGTAGCTCAATCCGAATGCGGCGCAATAGGCCACGGTCACCGCGATCGGCAGCGCCAGCCCGAGCGCCCCGTGCAAGGCGGTGAGAACCACCAGATCCACCGCGAAGGTGCAGCCGCTCACCAGCAGGTAGCCCATGAAGGTCGGCGCTACCAGCCGCCCCAGTCCGAAGGGCAGCCACGCGACCAGCCGGTCGCACACCAGGTGGAACCAGCGAACCGGCCAGGCCGGTCGCGCCTCCGTCTCCATGCGCATCCGACCACGGTGGCATTGCAGCATGACCGCCAGGTGATCACCGGACCAACACCCGCCGGTCGATAACCATGAGCCACCGAGGTGTCGGCGTAGTTGTCAACTCGATTCCTGTTCCCTGCTTCCGAGGGAATGCAGGTAGGTACGAATGAAGGCCGCCGCCTCGGACACGCTGCGGAAGTGTTCGAGGCCGGCGTCGGGCGAGCCGGGCTGATCCGGCGCGAGAAGCACGGTCGCCCCGGGCGGGCTGAGACCGCCCTCCCGCAGGTTCGCGAGCAGCGCCATCACGAGGTCCGCGTGCGTGGCCCGGCCCGCCACCAGAATCCGGTTCGTCCGGATGCCGATGGTCAGCAGTTCCCGGTAGGCGGATGTCAGCTGCGCCGTCAAGTCACGCTCCGCCGCCGGTCTGTGCCGGCGACGCCGCGCGAGAACCGGACACCCGGTCGTCCGAGCCAGGGCCGCCGCATCCGTCTCGCGAAAGATACTGGGCCCGAACATGAATCGCGGTTCGTGCGGGAACAGGATCACACCGCGTGTGATGAGCGCCCCGATATCGCCCGTCCATGTCATCCTCGCCCCGATCGGCGCCGGATCGGCAGCGGTGATACGCCTCGGATTCTTGCGCATATTCCTTCGTTTCTCCCGGGAACCAGCGCTGAAAAATCCTATCGCGCAATCATTCCGAAATAAATCCGAATTTCTGAACAATTCACAAGCCAAATTTGTCAATCGAGCACGGTGGACTACCATCTAGAACCCGAAACCCTGTTCACCGAACCGCTCATGGTCATGCTTCCCGACGGCCATCGGCTCGCGGATCGCGCCGAGGTGCACGTCGGGGAACTCGTCGACGAGACGATAATCGGCGCGGCCTCCACGGATCCGGAATGGAACGCCTTCTGGGAGTTGAACGTCTATCGCGACGACCGGCCCGCCACGATCGTGAACCGCACTGCTTCGGCGCTGGAGACCCAGTACAAGGTACCCATGGGCCTGGGCATCGTGATCACCGTGGCCTGCGCGCGCTGGCGGCCGTTTCCCGGGATTCGGCTGGTGCCGATCGCCGGCGCCGCCCCGAACCAGGTCGAGGTCGGCTGGCGCGATGCGCGCGAGAGTGCCCTGGTGCGTTCGTTCGTAGATGTGGCCACGAAGATCCGGGACACTCGCCCCGACCTGGTCAAGCCCTTACAGGAGCCGGATTTCACAGACCGCACGATGCCTCTGCATCTGTGATCGGCGAGCCGGACATGTCGACCGCGCGGACGACAGTGCTTCGGCTCTACTCCGATCTGTGCCAGCAGTTTTCGCGCCGACTCGCTCGGATCCGCTAGAACACAACGCGGTAGAACAGAAACAAGAATTTCGGGTGCATTCAAAAGCGGTCGTTGTTTATCGACCCAATTGATGTCCGTCGGACACCAATTGCCAACGATGCGAAATGGGAAGTCAGGCGGTAGCGTCTGCCGCGCCGCTGTGCCGTACGCGACACTCGGCGGGGTGTGGGCCGGACGTGCTGGCTGACAGGCTGAATGGAGATTCTCGATGGGTCGTGGGTTCGGTACCGCGAATCGGCGGACGGTGCTTGGGTCGATGCTGGCCGCGGGCGCGGCGGGAGTGACCGGGCTGCCGGAGGGCATGGCGGAGGCACTGGCCGAACCGGGGCGCTCGGGTTCGCTGGATCAGGTACAGCACGTGGTGATCCTCATGCAGGAGAACCGATCCTTCGATCACTACTTCGGAACCATGAGCGGTGTGCGGGGCTTCGGTGACAAGCGCGCCCTGCGGCTCCCCGCCGGCGGCTACGACCCGATCCTGCAGGCGGCCATGGACACCGCCCTCGCCGGCGGGCCCGGGACCGATCTGGGCAGCGGGTCGGCGGGCACCGGAAGCGCCAGCGGATCGGCCAGCGGATCGGGCAGCGGGAGCAGCAGCGGGTCGGCGGGCGGCGACAACCGGGACGCGTTCCATCAGCCGGATGCCTTCAGCAGCACCGGATTCCTGCTGCCCTGGCACGTCGACACCACCCGGGTGGACGGGCAGGATCTCGGCGATCTGGCGCACGACTGGAACACCACGCACATGGCGTGGGCCGACGGCGCCTACCACTCCTGGATCGCGGCCAAGTCCAAGATGACCATGGGCTACTTCACCGAGGCCGACATTCCGTTCCATCGCGCACTGGCCTCCGCGTTCACCATCTGCGACCACTACTTCTGTTCGATCCAGGGACCCACCACACCGAACCGCCTGTTCCACTGGACCGGCACCATCGACGCCGCCGGCCGGGCGGGCGGCCCCGCCGTGTCCAATCCCCCGGACTACCGGCCCGTGTACACCTGGACCACCTATCCGGAACGCCTGCAGCAGGCCGGGATCTCGTGGCAGGTGTACGCCGACTCGCACAGCGGCGGCGACTTCCTCGCCGACTTCGGCGACAATCCGCTGTGGCTGTTCCGCGCCTATCACGACGCGGCGGCCTCGTCCGATCCCGCGGTCCGCCAGCTGGCCGACCGCGCCAAGGTGACCACCACCGGCATGACGCCCGCGCCGGCCGGAACCGACGGCACCAATGTCGATTACGTGCTGCAGCAGTTCATTTCCGATTGCGCCGCCGGCACCCTGCCGCAGGTGTCCTGGGTGGTCGCGCCGGCCGGCTACTCCGAGCACCCCGCCTACCGTCCCGCCGACGGCGCCGCCTACATCCAGCGCGTCCTGCAGGCCCTGTGGGACAACCCGAAACTGTGGGAGTCGACGGTCCTGCTCGTCAACTACGACGAGAACGACGGCTTCTTCGACCATGTAGTGCCGCCGACCGCGCCTCCCGGCACCCCCGACGAGATCCTGCCGTCGCTGGAGATCACCGGCACCGACCTGAATTCCGGCTCGGCGACGCTCGGGCTGTCCTCGGGCTCGGCGACCATGGACACCCTGATCAGCCGGGCCGGGGCGCTGCTGGGCGGGCAGTCGCCGATCGGCCTGGGACCTCGGGTGCCGATGCTGGTCATCTCACCGTGGAGCCGTGGTGGCTACGTGAATTCCCAAGTGTTCGACCACACCTCGGTGCTGCGCTTCCTGGAGCAGTGGACCGGCGTCGCCGAACCCAATATCTCGGCCTGGCGGCGCGCCGTGTGCGGCGACCTCACCAGCTGCTTCGATTTCGGCAAGCGCGACACCAGCATTCCCACCCTGCCCGACGCCAATGCCGAGCGCGCTCGGGCCGCCGGTCAGAAGAACCTGCCCAAGCCGACCCCGCCCTCCCCCGCCGGACAGCAGATGCCGGTCCAGGACGCGGGCCGCGCCAAGGCCCGACCGCTGCCCTATCAGCCGGTCGCCTGGGTGGAGGTGGCCGGCAACGCCGCGACGGCCCGGTACGGCAACCAGGGCGGGGTGGCCATGCCGTTCCAGACCTTTGCCTACCACGACAATTCGATCCGCCAGACCGTGGTGGCCCCGGGTGGGACCGCCCAGGAGCGATTCCAGCTCGGCGGCTCCTACGACTTCGCGATCCACGCCCCCAACGGGTTCCTCGTCGAGGCGGCGGGCACCGCCGACACCGCGGCCCTCACCGCCGCCGCCGCCGTCGGCGGCACCGCCGACCAACCCACTTTCATTGTCACCGTGGGCAATTCCGGCAGTTCGGCACTGACGGTCCAGGTGAGCGGCGGTTCCCCCATCACGATCGACGCGGGATCCAAACGCGATATCACCGCCCCGCTCGACCAGGGCTGGTACGACCTGACGCTCAGCCTCTCCGGAAACTCCAACTGGCGCAGGCACTTCGCCGGTCACCTGGAGACCGGCAGCGCGAGCAGCACCGCGTAGTCGCGGCCACACGGCCTTCGGATCCGGAATCCCGGATCCGAAGGCCGGCTTCAGGATTCGAACGCCGCGGCGCGCCAGCCGGGTAGGGCGTCGGGGTTCGCCCGCAGGTATTTGAGGGACTGCTTCATATACACACGGGGGTTGGTGTCGAGGTGGGCCACCCACGTGGGGCGCGGGTCGCCGCGCATGACCGTCCAGCAGGCCAGGGCGTAGCCGTACATGGGCTGGGAGAGGTAGCCCAGGCGTTGGGAGCGCCAACCGCGGCTGTTCTGCGAGAACTGGAAGGCCGCATTGGCATTGAAGACACCGAGGCCGAGGTAGACCGTGGCCAGATCGGTGAGTTGTTCGCCGTCGTGCCGGTCCGGTGCGATCCGCTGCTCACCGAGCAGCCGCTCGTGGGCCAGTTCGTGGGCGACGGTCGCCACCAGGGTGACCGGTGAGCGCAGGCGCGCCAGCTCGAGCGTCACCACCGCCTGCCCGTGCTCCAGCCGGTAGTGCCCGGCCTCACCGCGGGCCGCGCCCTCCAGCTGCATGAGCTGGTCGGGCGGCGCCGCACCGGCCGAATCGAGTTCCACGACAATGCGATCCCGCCCCACCCCCATGTACCGGACCAGCCGCTCCACGACCGCGAGCGCCTGCGATTCGGCGCCCGAGTAGGTGTCCGGGAAGTAGTCGGAGGTCGGGAGGATGACGGGGGTGCGCAGCGTCCTGGTGCCGAATTGGGTGGCGCACCAGGACAGCATCTCCTCGACCCAGAACCGTTCCACCTCCCGCACCGGGCAGCGCGGCCTGAAGAAACCCATGCCGCATTATGTCCGGGTCACGCGCGAGATGCGCGGTGAGAACATCGGCGGCGCGTATTCGCCGACCAGGGTGCGAACCCACCAGGCGTGGGTCTCCAGCAGCTCGCGAGGACTGGTGAAGCGGTACTCGTAGAGCAGGGCACGGACATAACGGGGCGGGACGTCCGGGAAGGGATTGCGGCGCAGCAGCCGCACGGTGGCGGGGTCGTTGCGCAGCAGGCGCTGGAGTAAGCCGTCGAACCACGGCCGGGCATAGCTGGACGAGTGGGCCGCGAACCACATGAGCCAGTCCAGGCGCAGGTGGTACGGGGCCCATTGGCGGGGCAGCCGACGGGGGTCGCCGGGCTTGCCCTTGAATTCGTATTCGCGCCAGTGGGTGTGGGCGGTGAGCGCGACTTCGTCGGTGCCCTCGACGACCACCTCGTAACGGACGCGGTCGACGACGCCGAACGCCCCGAACGTATTGATCAGGTGGAAAGGATTGTAGGACTGGTTCATTCGCTGATGGCTCGACAGCATATTGCGGACCGGCAGGTAGCTGAGCACCACGGTGCAGGCCGCGAAGAAGAACACCGGCACCGTGAACCAGAGCGGCGAGTCCGGCAGTGCCGGTGGCGCGGGTATCGGAAACACCGTTGCCACGGCGGAATCGGAGACGGCGGCCCAGGCGAGCACGATGACCAGCCAGTTGAGGAAGGCGAAGTTGCCCGACAGCACCAGCCACAGCTGCGTGACGATGACGATCCCGGCGGCCACGCTCGCGACCGGCTGTGGAGCGAAGAGCCCGAAGGGCACCACCAATTGCGCCACATGATTGGCCCCCGCCTCGATCCGGTGCAGTGGTCTCGGCAGCCGGTGGAAGAACCAGCTCAGCGGGCCGGGCATGGGCTGGGTCTCGTGGTGGTAGTAGAGGCAGGTCAGATCCCGCCAGCACCGATCACCGCGCAGTTTGATCAGTCCCGCCCCGAACTCCACCCGGAACACCAGCCACCTGGCCAGCCACACCACCAGCACCGGCGGCGCCACCCGGTCGTTGCCGAGGAACGCGACCAGGAAACCGGCCTCCAGCAGCAGCGACTCCCACCCGAACGAATACCAGACCTGCCCCACATTGACGATCGACAGATACAGCACCCACACCAGCAGCCACACCGCCACGGCCGCCCACAGTGGCAGCAGATCCGCGACCCCGGCCACCAGGGCCGCCGACACCGCCGCTCCGCCCCAGGCCACCGCTGCGAAGAACCGGTCGGTGTAGTGCAGCTGAAAGACGCTCGGCGCCACCCGGAACGGCCGCCGCGCCACGAACCGCGGCACCGGCAGCATGCCATGTTCCCCGGTCAGCGCCGGGAACTGCCGGGCCGCCGCCACGAAGGCGATCAGATAGACGGCCGCGATCCCGCGCTCGATCACCTGCCGCGCGAACCAGTATTCCGGTGCGATGAACCACTCCATCCCGCGCCTCCTGCGCCGGCCGTGTCACCTCGGGCACTAAGTCCGTCCACTTGGAAGCGTACTCACCCCGCGCGCACCGGCCCGGGTCGCTGACCCGGGCGGCCGTTGACTCCCCGCCCGCCAACGGCCGCGGTCGCAGCCGCTGCGCGGGCCGGACCCGCGCACCCCACTGCACGGTTCACTTTTCCGTAGCCCGACGGGTCTGTCTGTCGGATATTCGACGGACACCGGGGCGTCCGCGGAGATGCCATGCTGGTTCGAATCCGGTTCGGTACCGTGACCGGGTGCTGCGCGAAGCCGACCCGACCCACGCCGCGGTCGCGCAGGAGGCGACGTGGCTGGCCATCCGGTTCCGGCACGCCGCCTGCCTGCTGCTCACCGTGGTGCATCTGGCCGGCGGGGCCGCCGACCCGGGCATGGGGCGGACGTTCACCGTGCTGCTGGCGATGTGGTCGACCGGCCGGCTGTGGGGGCGGCGCCTGGGTCCGTGGTGGACCGCGGCCGATGTCGCGGTGGTGGCGATCTACCTGCTGGGCACGGTCAGTGTGGCCGCGTCCGGCGTCGGCACCGGAGACCTCATCGATGTGAAGGTCGTGGCGGCAACGGTGATCTCGGTGGGTATCGCTGAGCGGGTGCGAATATCGGCGGCGGTGACCGTGCTGGTCCTCGCCGCGCTCTACTGGGCCAATCGCGGTACGCCCGGTCTCACGCCGTGGCGCTTCCTGTCCGATCTGGCCGTCGCCTACCTGCTGGTGGAGTGGCTGCTCGCGGTGGGGGTGCGCCGGGTGGTGCTGCGCGCGGCCATCGTGCACGACCAGACCGTAACGGCGGCCGCCGACTCCCGCATCGCCGGCGAGGTCGCCGCGGCCCGGCGGCGCTACGAGCACGAGCAGTGGGCGGTCATGCACGACACCGCCGCGGCCACCCTGCTGATGGTGGGTCAGGGCGCGGCCGCCGATCGCGAGCGCATCGCCCGGCAGGCCGCGCGCGATCTCACCGTGCTGGAGTCGGGAATCCCGCTGCCGGGCGATGATTCGTCGGCCGACCTCTCGGAATTGCTGCGCGAGTTGACCATCGAATGCTCGGCCCCGATCACCCTGCTCGCACCGGGTCCGCTGCCGATCCGCCGGGCGCTGGCGTGGACGGTGACCGCGGCCGCGCGGGAGGCGCTCACCAATATCGACCGGCACGCCCGCGCCTCGAACGTCGTTATCAGCGCCGGGCCCGGGACGCTGCTGATCACCGACGACGGCATCGGATTCGACGGCGCGCCCGGCGAGGACCGCTACGGCATCCGGCATTCGATAATCGAGCGACTGCGGGCCGTGGGCGGCGACGCGGAGGTCACCGGCACCCCCGGGCACGGCACCGAGGTCCGGCTGCGCTGGCCGGTCGCCGCACCGGTTGCCGCCGAGGATCATTCGTTCGGCGCACCGGCGGCCGCCTCCGGAATCGACCGGCTCGGGCGCAGTTTCGGGTACGGCATGGTGGGCATCGCGGTCGCCGACACCCTATTGCAATCGACCCTCACCACCGCCGCGGCGACGCCCCCGGCGGCGGTGAACGCGCTGCTGGTCGCCGTGAACGTGGCGTGTGCCCTGGCGGCGCTCGCGCCGCGCCGCCGCGAATCGGTGACGCTGACGCTCATGGGCATGGCGATCGCCGCCTCGCTGCTGCTCATTGCCCTGCTGCCGCCGGATGCCGTACTGGCGGGCGCGAACTGGTCGATCGGTGCGTCCGGCTGGGCCGTGGTGGCGCTGGGCTTCCGGCTGTCGCCGCGGCTGTCGCTGTCCGCGCTGAGCGTCTGGTGGGTCCTGGTGTGCGCGCTGGTGCTGGCCCGCGCGCCGGGCGTCGAAACCCTCACGGTGCTGGGGTATCACACCGCGGCCATCTTCTTCCTGCAGATGCTGACCGCCTGGTTCGCCGCCACCCTCGATCGAGCCACCCGGCAGGCCGCCGCCCTGCACCGGGAACGACTGCGGCACCGCACCGCCGACGCGGTCGGGCGCATGACCGAGCAGGAGTGCCTGCACCGCTATCGCGAACTGCTGACCGAATTCACCCCGCTGCTAGCGGGTCTCGCCGACGGCACCCGGGATCCCGGGGACCCGGCGGTTCAGGCCGCCGCCCGCACCGAGTACGCGCGCCTGCGCCGCCTGTTCACCCAGCAGGACGGTCTCGGCCACCCGCTGCTGTCCGACCTGCGCACCGGTATCGACGCCGCCGAGCGACGCGGGGTGGCGGTGACCGTCGAGGCGGACGTCGATGTCGGTCGCGGCATCGGGCCCGCCGACCGCGACCTGCCCGATGTGGTCCGGGGCCATCTGGTGGCGGCGACCCGGATCATGCTGGACGCCAGCCGTTCCCGAGCCAGGGTGGTGGTGACCGCGGACGCCGCGGGCTGTACCGTCAGCGCGCTGGGCGACTGCCCGGCCGACACGCTGGACCGCCTGTCCATGCTGTCCGGCACCGCGCTCGACGCTGCCGGCGCGGTGCACACCGAGGTGGTCACCGCCGGCGAATTGCTGTGGGCGCGACTGCATCACCGTTTCCAGGCCGAAGGGGCCCGATGATCCGCATTGCCATAGTCGACGACCACCCGCTGATCCGCGACGGCGTGCGCGGCTGGTGCGCCGCGGCCGAGCCGCGCATCGAGGTGGCGGCCGACCATCCGGATCCGGCGACCTTCCTGGCCGCGGGCGGTCCGGACCGCGGCGACCTGGACGCCATCGTGCTGGATCTCCAATTCGACCAGCGCGCACCGGATCTGAGCGCGCTGGGGACGATCTGCGAGCGTGGTCACCGGGTGGTGGTCTATTCCCAGTACACCGAACCCCACCTGGTCCGGGACTGCCTGGATCTCGGCGCGGTCACCTATCTGTCGAAAACCGAAGGGCGCGAACACCTCATCGCCGCCCTTCACGCCGCCGCCGAGGTGCGGCCGTACCTGAGCCCGACCATGGCCCGGGCCATGAGCGCCGACGGCGATGACCGGCCGCGACTGTCCGGCCGGGAGCGCGAGGTGCTGCTGGCCTGGTTCCAGACCGAGTCCAAAGCCCTTGTCGCCCAGCAGCTCTACATCACGGTCGGCACGGTCAACACGTACCTGGAACGCATCCGCGCCAAGTACGCGGCGGTCGGACGCTCGGCCCCGACCAAGGCGGCCCTGGTGGCGCGCGCCATTCGCGACGGCCTGATCACCACCGACGAGCTCTAGTCGCCGCCATCCTCGTCGAGGTCGACGTCGATCTGGTCGCGGTCGGCCCACTCCAGCAGCGGTTCGATGTCGAACACCGCCTCGTCGATGCCCGCGTGCAGGTCGCCGAGTTCGGCGTAGCGTGCGGGCACGGTCTTCATGGTGAAGTCGCCGGGGTGCACTTCGGGAATCTCGTTCCAGCGCACCGGAGTCGACACCGTAGCCTCGGGCACGCCGCGCACCGAGTACGCCGCCGCGATGGTGTGGTCGCGGGCGTTCTGGTTGTAGTCCACGAACAGCTGGCCCGGATCGCGATCCTTGCGCCACCAGGCGGTGGTGACATCCGCGGGCCCGCGCCGCTCCACCTCGCGGGCGAAGGCCAGCGCGGCCCGGCGCACCTCCTGGAATCCGAAGCGGGGCGCGATGCGGACGTAGACGTGTAATCCCTTGCCGCCGGACGTTTTCGGCCAGCCGACCGCACCCAGCTCGTCGAGCACCTCGTGCACCACCCCGGCCACCAGCTGCACCCGCGACCACGGACAGTCCGGCATCGGGTCGAGATCGATGCGCCATTCGTCGGGGAGTTCGGTATCGAAGCGGCGCGAGTTCCAGGGGTGGAACTCGACCGTCGACATCTGCACCGCCCAGATCACGTCGGCGAGCTTCTCGACACAGAGTTCGTCGGCGGTGCGGCCGTAGCGCGGGAAGTACAGCTGGACAGTCGGAATCCAGTCCGGCGCACCGCCGGGCAGGCGTTTCTGGTGGACCTTGCCGCCGGGCAGGCCCTTCGGGAAGCGGTGCAGCATGCACGGCCGGTCCCGCAGCGCGTTGACGATCCCGTCGCCGACGCTCAGGTAGTACTGCACCAGATCGAGCTTGGTCGCCCCGGTTTCGGGGAAGTACACCCGATCCGGATTGGACACGCGCACCGTGTATTCGCCGACCGGCACCTCGATCGCCGGTGCGGCTGACTTGCTGGCCACCCGTCCGACGGTAACCGGCATTCCGGCCATCCGCGACCGGCTCGCCGTGAACCGCACACCGAACTAGAACACGTTATAGTTCACCTCGCTGGGATTTCTTCGCTCGGGAAGGTGGACGCAACGGTGCGGACCTGGGACTCTTCGGCCGATGTGGTGGTAGTCGGGTACGGCGGCGCGGGTGTCGCGGCAGCACTGGCCGCGCGGGAGTCGGGCGCCGACGTACTCGCCCTGGACCGCTACCTGGGTGGCGGGGCGACCGCGCTCTCCGGCGGAATCGTCTACGCGGGCGGCGGCACCTGGGTGCAGCGCGCGGCCGGGGTCGAGGACGACGTGGAGAACATGCTCGCGTATCTGCGCGCCGAGGTCGGCGACACCGTGAGCGAGCGGACGCTGCGCAAGTTCTGCGAGGAGTCGCCCACACTGATCGATTGGCTGACCGCGCACGGGGTGCCGTTCCAGCCGTCGCTGTGCCCCTTCAAGACCTCGTACCCCACCGACGACTACTACCTGTACTACTCGGGCAGCGAAAACTCCGGTGGCTTCCGGGAATTGGCACGGCCGCGGCAGCGCGGGCATCGCGCGCACGGACGTGGGGTGTCCGGCAAGAAGCTGTTCGGGCCGCTCGCCGCGTCGGCGGCGAAGCACGGGGTGCGGGTCCAAACCGGTACCCGGGCAACGCGGCTCGTGATCGAGGACGGCCGGGTGGTCGGCATCCAGGCGACCACGATCAGCGCCGCGCCCGCGGCGGTGCAGCGCAGATTCGCCGCGCTGGCCCGCATCTCGGCGAAACCCGGTGTGTACCACCAGGGTCTGCGCAAGGCGGTGCAAGCGCTGCTGGCCCGCCTCGAGCGGCGCTACGGAACGCCGGTGCGCATTCGGGCGCGGTCGGGGGTCATCCTCACCACGGGCGGCTTCATCGCCAACGGCGCGATGGTCGCCGAGCACGCGCCGGACTATCCGTGGGCCGAGGGACTGCCGCTGGGCACCGCCGGGGACGACGGCAGCGGTATCACCATGGCGCAGGAGGCCGGCGCGGCCACCGGTCGCATGGATGTGCTGTCCACCTGGCGTTTCATCGCACCGTCGAGTGCCTACTTCGGCTCGATCGCGGTGGATGCCAACGGTCGGCGCATGATCGACGAATCCCGCTACGGCGCGGCTCTGGGCGCGGCCATCGCCGCCAGTCCGGGACATCGGGCCTGGCTGCTGGTCGATGCCCCGCTGGCCGCCGAGGCGCGCCGCCAGCTCGGGAAGCAGTCGGTCTGGTTCCAGCGCATGCAGGCCGAGCGGCTGCAGCGGTTCGGCAGTGTGACCGGCCGGACCGTCGAGGAGGTCGCGGCCCGGGCCGGTATCGATCCCGCGGCCCTGCGCAAGACCGTGGATGCGCACAATCGCGCCATCGAGCAGCAGCTGCCCGACCCCATGGGCAAGCCCGACGACATCCGCCGCCCGCTGCACACGGGACCCTTTGCGCTGCTGGACATCTCGTTCAAGTCCCGACTGACCTACCCGATGCCCATGCTCACCCTGGGCGGGCTGCTGGTGGACGAGGAGACCGGCGCGGTCCGCACCGAATCGGGCGCAGCCATCCCGGGTCTGTTCGCGGCGGGCCGGGCCGCGGTCGGAGTGTGCTCGAACTCGTACGTGAGCGGCCTGTCCCTGGCCGACTGCGTGTTCTCGGGTCGCCGCGCCGGTACCCACAGCGTGGAGCTGGCGGCGACGCACTGACCCCGGAGCCCACAACGACGACGTCACCACCGCGCCCCCGGAGCACTGATCGCGTGCCCGAGGTTCCCGCGCCGCGCCGGCCGCGGCGTCAGTCGGTGGTGCGCGCTCCGAGTTCGAAGGTGTGCAACAGATCCGCCGCGACGCTCACCGCGATGACAGCCGGTTCCTTCCCGGTGATATCGGCCAGCCCGATGGGAGTCTTGATGCGGCCCAGGGCTTCCGGCGAATGGCCGCCCTCGGTGGTGAGCCGCTTCCTGAACCGCGCCCACTTGGCCGGGGATCCGATCAGGCCGATGGTGCCGAGGTCGTCGGCGCGCAGCGCGGCATCGCAGAGGGCGGCGTCCTCGGCGTGATCGTGGGTCATGATCAGGATGTGGGTGCCGGGCGGCAGCCGGTCGAGGACCTGCTCGGGCAGCAACGGCGTGTGATGGGTATGGATCCGGGCGATGGCGTCGTCCAGCGGCGCGAGCCGTTCCCCGGTGAGCACCTCGGGCCGGGAGTCGATCAGATGCAGGTCGAGATCCTGGCGGGCCAGGATGCGGGCCAGTTCCAGCCCGACATGACCGACACCGAAAATGGCCACGGACGGGTGCACCGGCAGCGGCTCGAGCAGGACGGTCACCGTGCCGCCGCAGCACTGGACGCCGTGCTGACCGACAACCTTGTCGTTGAGGGCGAATTCCATCAGCTCGGGTTCGGCGTGCGGTTGCGAGATCAGTTCGCGGGCGCGCTCGACGGCGACGGCCTCGACATTGCCGCCACCGATCGAACCCCAGATATCGGACTGTCCCACCACCATTTTCGCGCCCGCCCGGCGCGGCGCGTGGCCGCGTACGGACGCCACCGTCACCAGGACGCCGGGCTCCCGTCGGTCGCGCAGTCGCGCGACCGCGGTCACCCAGGTCATGTCACGCACCGGCGGAAACGCTTTCCTCGGTCGCGAATTCGCGGGTGCGCCGGACCGCGTCGAGGGCCCAGTACACCGCCTCCGGTGTGGCGGGCGCGCCCAGCTCGACGCTCACCCCGTCCGGTCCGAAGGCCGCGGCGGCCCGGCGCAGCGCCTCGCGCACCGAGAACGCCAGCATGAGCGGCGGCTCCCCCACCGCCTTGGACCCGTACACCACGCCCTCCTCGTGCGCGTGCTGCAGCAGGGTGACATTGAAGACCTCGGGCATCTCCGAGAAGCTGGGCAACTTGTAGGTGCTCGCCGCCTGGGTGAGCAGTCGCCCGCGGCCGGGTCCGTCACCGGTGTCCCAGCGGATGTCCTCGAGCGTCAGCCAGCCCGCGCCCTGCACGAAACCGCCCTCGATCTGGCCGATATCGATGAGCGGCGACAGGCTGTCACCGACATCGTGAACGATGTCGACGCGGCGGATGCGGTACGCGCCGGTGAAGCCGTCCACCTCCACCTCGGCGGCGGCGGTGCCGTAGGCGAAATACTTGAACGGCGAGCCGTGCATGGTCTTCGCATCCCAGTGCAGGCCCTCGGTGCGATAGAAACCGGCCGCCGACAACTGAACTCGCTGCAGGTAGGCCGTCCGGCACAGGTCGTTCCATTCGACGACCGCGTCACCGGGGCCCAGGGCACGGGCGACACCGTCGGCGATGCGTACGTCGGAGGCATTGACCCCCAGCCGGGCCGCCGCCACCTGCAGCAGCCGGTCCCGCAGTTGCTCGCAGGCGTTCTTGACGGCCGCGCCGTTCAGGTCGGCCCCCGAACTCGCCGCGGTCGCGGAGGTGTTGGGCACCTTGTCCGTTCGCGTCGGCGCGAGCCGCACCTTGTCCAGCGGGATGCCCAGCGTGGTGGCCGCCACCTGCAGCATCTTGGTGTGCAGGCCCTGCCCCATCTCGGTGCCGCCGTGATTGATCAGCACCGACCCGTCCTTGTAGATCAGCACCAGCGCCCCGGCCTGGTTGAAGGCCGTCATGTTGAACGAGATGCCGAACTTGACGCCGGTGACGGCCAGCCCGCGCTTCACGTGCGGATGCGCCGCATTGAAGGCCGCGATCTCCTTTGTGCGCGTGGCGATCTCACCGCGTTCGAGCACCTGGTTCCAGGTGGCGGTGATGCGCTCGGGGTGGCGCACCTGCTGCCCGTAGGGCGTGAACTGCCCGGCGCGGTAGAAGTTGCGGCGGCGCAATTCCATCGGATCCAGGCCGAGCAGCGGCGCGCACCGGCCCAGCAGGTCCTCCATGACGAGCATGCCCTGCGGTCCGCCGAAGCCCCGGAAGGCGGTATTGGAGGGCTTGTTGGTCTTGGCGATACGACCGGTGAAGCGCCCGTTGGGAATCCAGTACAGGTTGTCGATGTGGCAGAGCGCGCGGGCCAGCACCGGCTCCGAGAGGTCCAGGCTCCAGCCGCCGTCCGAGGTCAGGGTGGTGTCCAGCGCCTGGATGTGCCCGTCGGCGTCGAATCCGACCCGCCACTGTGCGTGGAATCCGTGCCGCTTGCCGGACATGGTCAGGTCCTGGGTTCGGTTGAGCCGCAGCCGGACCGGACGCCCGGTGATGGTCGCGCCGAGCGCCGCGATGGCCGCGAAGCCGTGCGGCTGCATCTCCTTGCCGCCGAATCCGCCGCCCATGCGCAGGCATTGCACGGTGACCTCGTGATTGTGCAGCCCGAGTACATGGGCCACGATCTCCTGGGTCTCCGACGGATGCTGGGTGCTGGACTGCACGAACACCTGCCCACCCTCGTCGACATACGCGAGGGCGGCATGGGTTTCGAGGTAGAAGTGCTCCTGGTCGGAGAAGTGGATTTCGCCGGTGAACACGTGCGCCGAGGCCGCGAACCCGGATTCCAGGTCGCCGCACCGTACCTGGGGATGCGCACCCTGGAAGCTGCCGGCCGCCACGGCTTCCTCGATCGTGATCAGTGAGGGCAGCGGCTCCAGCTCCACCTCGACCGCCGCCGCGCCCAGCCGCGCAGCCTCGAGGGTCTCGGCCAGCACCCAGCAGACGGCGTGGCCGTGGAAGCAGACCTCGTCGGGGAACAGCGGCTCATCGTGCTTGACGCCCGCGTCGTTGATGCCGGGCACGTCCGCGGCGGTGAGCACCCGTACGACGCCGGGCACTCGCAGCGCGGGCGCGGTGCGCAGGGCGGTGATGCGCGCGTGCGCGTGCGGCACCTGCACCGGATACGCGTGCAGCACATCCTTGGTGCGGTACACCAGGTCGTCGGTGTAGAGCGCGGCCCCGGTGACGTGCAGAGCGGCGCTCTCGTGCGGCAGCGCCACACCCACCGCGGGATTGTCGGGTCGTTGCGACAGGTGGCTCATGACAGCATCCCCGCGGGTTCGGTGGTCTCGGCGAACAGTTTGCGCAGGCTCTCCCCGAGCATGGCGCTGCGATACCGCGCGCTGGCGCGGTGATCGTCGAGCGGCGTGCCCTCGTCCCGCAGCACCTGTGCGGCCTCGATCACGGTCGACTCGGTCCAGGGCCGGCCCACGAGGGCCGCCTCGGTGTCGTAGGCGCGCACCGGGGTGGCTGCCACACCGCCCAGCCCGATGCGCGCGGTGCGCACCAGACCGTCCTCGATGTCGAGCGCGAAGGCCACTGCGACGCTGGAGATATCGTCGAAGCGCCGCTTGGCGATCTTGTGAAAGGCGGTCACCGGCACCAGCGGCAACGGAATCCGGACGCTCTTGATGAGCTCGTCCGGCCGCCGCACCGAGCGCCGATAGCCGGTGAAGTAGTCGGCCAGCGCGACCTCGCGCTCACCGTCGGCATCGGCCAGCACGACCGACGCCGCCAGCGCCAGCAGCACCGGCGGAGCGTCGCCGATCGGCGAGCCGGTGCCGAGGTTGCCGCCCAGGGTGGCCGCATTGCGGATGAGCCGGGAGGCGAACTGCGGGAACAACTCCGACAGCAGCGGCACCCGCCCGGCAAGGCGGCGTTCGATCTCGGTGAGGGTGAGCGCCGCGCCCAGCTCGATCCGGTCCGCGCCGATGGTCAGCTCCCGCAGTTCGGCCAGCTGATCGACGGCCAGCAGGTAATCCGCCCGCTGTCCACGGATGTTCACCTCGACGCCCAGGTCGGTGCTGCCCGCCACCACCGTGGCGTCCGGGTGCTCGCGCAGCAGCCGGACCGCGTCGACGAGGGTCGCGGGCCGGACGAAACGCCGCCCGCCGGAACTGAAGTCGGTCGCCACCGGTTCCGGCGGGTCGGAGGCGAGCCGCCGGGCCAGTTCGTCATCGGCCGCGGGCTCGCCGACCGCGAACGCGGCATCGCGGATGGGCCGGTAGCCGGTGCACCGGCACAGATTGCCGCTGAGCGCGTGCAGATCGAAGCCATTGGGCCCGGTCTCGGCGTGCGCGCAGTCGGGCGCGATCTCGTCGAGCGCCCGCCGATCCGGCCGGTAGTACTCCGCGGCCATGCTGCACACGAATCCCGGTGTGCAGTAACCGCATTGCGAGCCGCCGCGCACCGCCATCTCGCGCTGCACCGGATGCAGCTCCGCGGGGCCGCCCAGGCCCTCGGCGGTGACGATCTCCTGCCCGTCCAGCGCGACGGCGGGCACCAGGCAGGCATTGATCGCCACCCATTCGGTCCGCTCGGCCACTCCCGGCCGGGCCACCAGCACCGAACACGCGCCGCATTCGCCTTCCGCGCAACCCTCCTTGCACCCCGTGAGCCCGAGCTCCCGGAGAAAGTCCAGCAGGGAGGTATGCGTGGCGACGGGAGAAATCGGCGTGGTTTTCCCGTTCACCGTCATGAAAATTGCCATTGCAGGCTGCCTTCTACGTCGAGTGCACTATCCAGTGTCGGCGGATTAATTCCGCTCGTCGAGAAAGTCGTGGCTCAGCAGCCGTGCGCCACGCGGCCGGGCACCCACACCGTCCGGTGGGCGAGACGACGCAGGTCGGAATTGGTGGATATCCGGTCGCCTCCTGCCTGTGACCACGGGTTACGAGGTCCCGAACCTACGTCGCGGCACGATATTCGGTCAACACGAACGGCCGCGGGCCGTGGGATTCTGTAGGAAAATACGAAGGCGGCCGGGAGGCGCGCCGAACCGGCTGGACAATCGAACAATCTGCTGCGGGACAGGTATTTCCTGCGCCATCATTCGGGTCGTGGTCGCGGCCTGTTCGGGCCGCTGTTCACGTGTTCCAGGAGGCATCATGCAAATGCGCTTTTCGCGCCCCTCCCGTAAACCCGATATCGGCGTCGTCGGGCCCCGGCATCCGGTCGACGAAATCCCGCCGCCCCCACGATTGGCGCTGCTGGGCCTGCAGCACCTGGCGATCATGTACGCGGGCGCGGTCGCGGTGCCGCTGCTCGTCGGCGGAGCGCTGAAACTACCGGCCCACACCATCGGCCTGCTGGTGAATGCCGATCTGCTGGTCTCCGGCATCGTCACCATCATCCAGTCGGTCGGCATCGGCCGGATCCTCGGTGTCCGGCTACCGGTCGTCGCGGGCGCGACCTTCACCGTGGTCTCGCCCATGATCCTGATCGCGCAGCAGTTCGGCGGCGGCGAGGCCGGGCTGCCCACCGTCTACGGCGCGATCCTCGTGTCGGGCGTGTTCGGTCTGGTCATCGCCCGCTTCTTCGCCAAGGTGGTGCGGTTCTTCCCGCCGCTGGTGTCGGGCTGCGTGATCTGTGTGATCGGGCTGTCGCTGATCGGGGCGGACGCCGGGCTGATCGCCGGCGATGACCCGAAAGCGGCCGACTACGGCCAGGTTTCGCATATCGCGCTGGCCGGGCTGGTGATCGCGCTGATCGTGGTGATCCACCGGTTCGCCCGCGGGCTGATCGCCCAGCTGGCCGTGCTGATCAGTGTCGTGATCGGCACGCTGGTGGCGGTGCCCATGCATCTGGTCGACATGTCGGCGGTCGGGTCCTCGGGCTGGTTCGCGATCTCGCGGCCGTTCATCTTCGGGGCACCCGAGTTCCATCTCGGCGCGATCATCTCCATGTGCGTGGTCATGCTGGTGACCTTCACCGAGTCCACCGCCGATATGGTCGCCGTCGCCGAAATGGTCGACAAGCAGCTCGAGCCCGCGGATCTGGGACGCGGCCTGGCCGCCGACGGACTCTCCGCGGTGCTGGCCGGATTCATGAACTCCTTCCCCGACACCGCCTTCGCCGAGAATGTCGGCCTGGTCGGGCTGACCGGCGTGCGCAGCCGCTGGGTGGTCGCGGCCTGCGGCGGCATGCTGGTGGCGCTGGGGCTGGTGCCCAAGGTCGGCAGTGTGGTCGCGGCGCTGCCGGGTCCGGTGATCGGCGGCGCCGCCACGGTCATGTTCGCCATGGTCACCGCGGTCGGGCTGCGGGTGCTGCACAAGGTCCAGTTCGAGGGCACCAGCAATATGCTGATCATCGCGGTCACGCTGTCGGTGGCGCTGCTGCCGGCGGTGGCCCCGAACATCTACACCAAGTTCCCGGCCGACTTCCAGATGATCGCGGGCAGCCCGATCACCTCGGCCGTGATCGTGGTCTTCGTGCTCAATCTGGTCTTCAATCACTGGGGTGCGAGCAGAACCCGCACGCCGGTGAACGAGGCGCACTGACCGCTCACACCGGTTCCACTGCACCGCTGGGCAACTCGGCTGCCACCGGGTCCGCCCGGCGGGCATAACGCTGAGCCAGGGCCGCGCAGGTGAAGAGCTGGATCTGGTGGAAGATCATGAGCGGCAACACGATCAGGCCGACCGGATGCCCCGCGAAGAGCACCGAGGCCATGGGCAGGCCGGTGGCGAGGCTCTTCTTGGAGCCGCAGAAGGTCAGCACGATGCGGTCCGCGTGGGAGAAGCCGAGCAGGCGGCCACCCAGTGAGGTGACGGCCAGCACGGTGGCCAGCAGGGCCGCGAGGACCAGCACCGTGGACACCAGCACGCGGGCCGGCAGATCGTGCCAGATGCCAGCTGTCACACCGGCACTGAACGCCGCGTAGACGACGAGGTAGACCGAGCCGCGATCCACCGTCCTAGTGGCGGCCGGATGGCCGAGCACCCAGCCCAGGCGGGGGCGCAGCAGCTGCCCGGCCAGGAACGGCAGCAGTAGCTGGACCACGATGGCGAGCACCGCCGACGGTGAAACATGCACGCCCGCCGTCGTATTCATGCAAGCCATCACGAGCAGCGGGGTCGCGAAGACGCCGATCAGATTCGACAGCGAGGCGCTCACCACCGCGCCGGCCACGTTGCCCCGGGCCATCGAGGTGAAGGCGATGGAGGACTGCACCGTCGAGGGCACCAGGCACAGGAACAGCACGCCGGTGTAGAGGTCCGGGGTGAGCACGCTCGGCACCAGCACCCGCAGGGCCAGGCCCAGCAGCGGGAAGATCACAAAAGTGGCTGCCAGCACTCCGGAGTGGAGTCGCCAGTGCCGCAGTCCGGCCAGGGCCTCGCGGGGTTCCAGGCGGGCGCCGTAGAGCAGGAACAGCACCGCGATGGCGATCTTGGTGGCCCAGTCCAGTACCTCGGCCGCTTCGCCGCGCGCGGGCAGCAGGGCGGCCAGCGCGACGGCGGCCAGGATTCCCAGCATGAAGGAGTCGATGCGGAGTTTGGCGAGGAGCTGCACGTTTCGACGGTAGGAGCGTGGATGCTGATCGCGATAGTCGTTCGATCCGATATCTCTCATCGAGATACGTGATAATTACCGGCATGTTCGAACCCGAGTTGCTGCGCACCTTCCTGGCCGTGGAGCGGGCCGGCGGCTTCACCGCCGCGGGCCGTCAGCTGGGCCTGCGCCAGTCCACCGTGAGCGGTCATATCGCCCGGCTGGAACAGGCCGCCGGGCGGGAGCTGTTCCGCCGCGACACCCGAAATCTGGCGCTCACGGCCGACGGCGCGGCCATGATCGGCTTCGCCCGCGCCATCCTCGCCGCGCAAGCCCAGGCCCAGGCCTACTTCTCCGGTTCCGCCCTCACCGGCCTGGTCCGCCTGGGCGCGTCCGACGATCTGATGGCCCACGCGCTCCCCGACATCCTGGTGGAGTTCCAGCGCACCCATCCCGGCGTGGATCTCGAGCTCACCGTCGGCCTGAGCGAGACCCTCAAATCTCGCATGGCCGCGGGCGAACTCGACCTGGTCTTCGGCAAGCGGCTGCCGGGCGAGCGGCGCGGCACGCTGCTGTGGCGGGACCGTCTGGTGTGGGCGGGGCCTTCGGCCACAACGGAATTCGAAGATCCTGTGCCGTTCGTCACCTATCCGGAGCCGAGTCTGACGCGGCAGCAGGCGTTGCGCGCGCTCGAGCACGCGGGCCGCACCTGCCGGGTCGCCTGCGTCAGCGACAGCCTGCTCGGACTGCGGGCGGCTGCTCTGGCCGGACTCGGGGTGATCGCGCACGCGGCGGGTGTGCTGCCCGATGGGCTGGTCCCGCTCACCGACCCCCGGCTGCCCGAATTGGGGGAACTGGATTTCGTTCTCATGCACCGCCGCACCCGCCTGGCGGATCCGGAGCAGGCGCTGGCCGACGCCATCATCGCCAATGCGCGCCGCCTATCACTACAGACCACACGGTCGGGCATGTGACCGCACCGCCCGCTTTGGGCGGTAGGGTGCTGAGAATCCGAATTCGCGCTACGCAGAGCGCGGATCGGCCGGCCGATGGCCGGCAGCGTCGAGGCGGGCGGGCTGAAGCGTTCGTGTTCAGCATTTCTCGAGCCCGGCAGTGTGTATCGCACATCCGAGGTGGGTTTGGTGTTGATCGGTGCAAGAACGAATGACGGTACTGCCATTGCGGATTCCGGTGGGCCACCACCGGCGTGGCGCAGGACGACGCTGATCGTACTGGCCTTCGGCGCGGTGCTGTCGCTGGTGCTGATCTTCATGACGGTGGATCCGTGGCTGGACCAGGTGGGTTTTCTGGCGGGCGGCTTCGACGTCCACGTCTACCGGGACGGCGCGTGGAAGATCTACCACGACCATCCGCTCTACACCGAGACGACACATCGCGGCCTGTCCTACACCTACACGCCGTTCTCCACGCTGATGTTCCTGCCGATCCTGATGGTGCCATGGGGCTACGTCACGAATTCTTGGCTGGCACTGAACATTTGCGTGCTCTACGGCTGTGTCCTGCTGTGCTGGCGCGTACTCGGCCACCGCCTCACCTGGCGGCTCGCCGGGATCAGCGCCCTGCTGGCGGCGACGGGCATGTTCCTGGAGCCGGTGCGCACCACTCTCTACTACGGCCAGATCAATCTCGTCCTGATGGCGTTGATCCTCTGGGATTTCTCGCGCCCGGAGGGCAGCCGATTGCGCGGCGTGGGTGTCGGGCTGGCCGCGGGCATCAAACTGGTGCCGCTGTATTTCGTGGCGCAGTTCCTGGTGCTGCGGCAGTGGCGGGCGGCCGTGGTGGCCGCGACCACCTTCGTCATGACGATCCTGGTCGCCGGCGCCGTCCTCCCATCCGATTCGAAGCAGTACTGGACCAAGACGTTCTTCCAGTCGGACCGCATCGCCCCCGACACTCAACCGGCCAATCAGTCGCTGCGGGGCGCGATCGCCCATCTCTCGGGCCATCAAGTGCCGCAGTGGCTGTGGCTGCTGATCGCCGTCCCGGTCGCGGTCGGCGGCCTGCTGCTCGCGGCGGCGCTCTACAACCGCGGCGAGAAGCTGCTCACCGTGACCACCGCGGGCTTGACCTCGTGCGCGGTCTCCCCGTTCTCCTGGAACCACCACTGGGTCTGGTTCCTGCCGCTGTTCGTCTACCTGATCAACCGTGCCGCGTCCGAACCGCGTTGGTGGTCGGCGGCCGGTTTCCTGTACCTGACCACCGGCGCGTGGGCCTACCACTGGACCGATCGCTGGGTGGTGGTCGGCTGGTTCCTGTTCCCGCCATCCTGGCCGATCTCGCAGATCCTGCTGAACTGCTATGTCATCGTGTACGCGGTCATCCTGGGCGGCCTGATCGCGTGCCTCCGGCACTCCCCCGACCGCGGATATACAACCGACCGGTCGGCTATTTGGCCGCATCCGTTATAGAAGAGTGGCCGAGGGTATATCCGAATCAGGCCAGAGATGGGAATCCCTCTCGCGCATACCTTTCGCGAGCGATGACCCGAGGAGGACGCCATGAACGAGCCGGTGTGCATCGATTGCTGGCGGCGTGACAACCTCACCTTCGCCCAGCGGCTGGACCCCGCCTTCATCAAGCCGGGACCGAAGTACCGGTGCGCCATGCACCGGGCGCAGTGCGAGGCGGACGGAATCGGACCGGACCACACGGAGCGCACCGACCGCGCCGCCTGACGAACCCGGACGCGGGGCGCGTCACGGCGTCTCGATGACGAGACCCGTTCGCGCGCTCCGCTTCTCACCCCACTCGTAGAGCGCGGTCAGCACCGGGACCAGAGTCCACCCCTCGTCGGTGAGGTCGTACTCCACCTGCGGCGGGACAGCGGGAAACACCGTGCGCCGCACCAGCCCATCGGATTCCAGCTCCCGCAACTGCTGAACCAGCATCTTCTCGCTGGTGTCCGGCATGAGCCGCCGCAACTCCCCATACCGCCGCACCCCCTCCTTGAGGTGCGCCAGAATGACCGCCTTCCATTTCCCCCCGATCAGATCGACGGTCACCTCGACCGGGCAGTGGTAGCGCTTCGCTGGCATCTCGCCTCCGGTACTTACCGAAAAGTGCGTTCTTGTAACACTGTAATCATCGGACTTTCATGAATTCTCATGAAGGTCATTACATTCGATCGATTCAAGCCCGGCGTCACGCTGGAGACCATTACCCCGTATCTGCCCGAGGAGGTCGCCAATGTGTGGCGGCTGTGGAAGGCGGGCATTGTGCGGGAGAACTATGCCCGCGCCGACGAGCCGGGGGTGGTCATCGTGTTCGAGGTCGACAGCGTCGAGGAGGCGCAGCGGTACGTGAACGACTTCCCACTCACCAAGAAGGGGTTCCTGGAGTGGACGTATGTGCCGGTCACGGCCCCGCTGCCGATCGAGGCGCTGATGGACGCCTCGGTGGATGTCGCGGAACCCTACGACCGCACCCGGTGAGGCCGTCATGCGACAAGCCTACGGCCTGACCATTCCGCAGACCGTCGAGGACGCCTGCCATCCGGAGCGGATGGCGCTGCTGATCTACGACATGCAGGCCGGCATCGTGGGGCAGCTGCCCGACGGCGAGAGCATTGTGAAGTCCTGCGTGCAGTTGCGGGATGCGGCGCGGGCGAACGGTTTCCGCGTCTTCTACACCCGGCACATGTCGATTCCTCCAGCCGCGGCGGGGATTTCGCAGTTGCGCACCGCCATGGAGTGGCAGCACGTGGACGATCCGGCCGAGGTGCGGGCCGCCTTCGCGCAGGGCTCGCCGCAGTACCAGTTGGTGCCCGAGCTGTCCCCGGGTCCCGACGAGGTCGTCTTCGACAAGATCGCCATGTCGGCATTCGCCGGGACGCCGCTCGATATCGCCCTGCGGGACTTGGGGATCGGCGCGTTCGCGGTGGCAGGCATCGCCATGGAGGTCGGCATCGAACCCACGGTGCGCCACGCCACCGACCTGGGTTACCTGCCCATCGTGGTGACCGACGCCTGCGGCGCGGGCCATGCCGAGGCGGCCGAACGCTCGCTGGCCGGACTGGCCTTCGCGGGCGGTTCCCGCACCACGGACACCGCTGCCCTCAGCGCGCTCATGAATCGCCGCTAGCGGGCAGAATCTCGGTGTAGGACAACGGGATCGCGGCGGGTCCGCGTAGCGTGACATGTTCCCGGTACAGCGGACGCTCGCAGTCGAGCCCGGGTTCGCGCACGCGCCGCGCGAATCGGGTGAGGGCTATATCGGCCTCCAGCCGGGCCAGCGGAGCGCCCAGGCAGAAGTGCTGGCCGAGACCGAAGGCCAGGTGCCGGTTCTCGCGGGCCGGGTCGAAGCGGCCCGGATTCGCGAAGACCTCCGGATCGCGGTTGGCGGCGGCGAGCAGCATGGCGATCATGTCGCCGGCCGCGATCTCGATGCCCGGCAGGGCAATCGGGTCGCGAGCGATGCGCGGAACCAGTTGCACCGGCGGGTCGTAGCGCAGGGTCTCCTCGATCACCGGCCCCGCGAAAGCCCCTGCGGTGCACAGAATGGCCAGGTGATGACGGTGGCCGAGCAGCGCCAGGGTGGCATTGGCGATGAGGTTCACCGTGGTCTCGTGCCCGGCGATCAGCAGCAGCCCGCAGGTCGCGATGAGCTCCTCGTGGGACAGCGCGTCGCCGGAGTCCTCGGCGGCGATGAGCGCGGACAGCAGATCGCCCCCGGGCCGCCGACGCCGCTCGCGCGCCAATTGTTCGAAGTAGGAGTGCAATTCGTTGTTGGCCCGCACCAGTTCGACCGGGTCGGGCCGGCCGGAGGTGGCGGTCCCCGACACCGGGTCGAGGGTGCGAGCCAGCATGGACGACCACTCCCGCAGCCGCGGTTCGTCCTCGATCGGCACCCCGAGCAGTTCGCAGATCACCGTGATCGGCAGCGGATACGCGAGATCCGCCACCACATCCAGCCGCCCACGCTCGGCGGCCCGATCGAGGGCGGCGTCCGCGATCGCGGTGATCCGCGGCGCCATCCCCCGCACCACCGCCGGCGTGAACGCCTTGGCCACCAGCCGCCGCAACCGCGTGTGATCGGGCGCGTCCCGGAACAGGAACGACATGGTCCCCAGCAACTCCCCGGCCCGTTCCCCCGCGAGATCGTAGGTCGGCGTCGGCCCCAGCGGCAACGACGCATGCCGCCGCTCCACCACCGCCCCCGAATGCCGCAGCACCGCCGCACAATCCCGATACGACGTCAGCACCACCACCGGCCCACCCCCGAGCCGCACCGGCCCGTGCTCGCGCATGCGGTCGTACAGCGGATACGGATCGGCCCGATTCGCCGGATCCAGCAGCCCGGCGAAGAACCCGGGAGTGGACGGGGAGTGCGCTGTGGTCATGGATACCGCCTAGAGGTCCGCCGGGCCGACAAAAGCTACAGTAACTGTAACTACAGTGACTGTAGTATTTGCGCGGCAGATCCAGATGTCAAGGCAGCTCCGAAGCAGAGAGGTGAACCGTGGCCGAGCGCCGAAACCGGGCCTACGCACCGCGGATGGCACCCGAGCAGCGACGGGAGCAGCTCCTCGACGCGGTGCTGCGGGTCATTGTCGAGGAGGGCATTCACAAGGTGTCCATCGACTCCGTGGCCCGCGCGGCCGGGGTCAGCCGGCCGGTCATCTACGGCCTGTTCGAGGATTCCGATGCGCTGCTGCGCGCCTCCCTGGACCGCGAGGAGACCGCGGCCCTCGCGGAGCTGGCAACCGCGGTGCCACTGGCATCCGCCGGGGATCCGGGCCGCGCCGCCACCGAGAGCCTCGAACGCTTCCTCACCGCGGTGCAGGCCGCGCCGGATCGGTGGCGGGCGGTTTTCCAGCTGGTCGATTCGAGCACTCCGACCTTCCGGCGCCGGCTGGAGCGGGGGCGGCAGGCGTTCATCGCGGCGCTGGAAACCTTCGTGCGCGAGGCGGTTCCGGCCGAGCGGCGGGCGGCGGTGGATGTGGAGCTCACCGCCCGCACCCTGTTCGCGCTGTTCTGGGAGGCGGGACGGCTGGTGCTGGCCGCACCCGAAGTCTTTCCGCCGCAGCGTATCCACGATTTCGCGGCGAGCCTGATTCCAACGCTGCTCGGCTGACCTGACAGTTCAGGATCAGGATGTGGCTCAGCGCTTGACGGCCGTCACGAATTGCACCGCGCCGGAAGACTTCCGGACGGTCACCTCGCAGTCCGCGGCGGTGAGGACGTCCGGCACGACGTGGTAGCCGAGGCTGCGCGCGCCCCCGATGCCGGTCACGCCGCGGAAGAGTGGGAAGTCGAGCATCGGCGGGTGGGCCAGCGCGGTCACCGCGATCCGCCCGCCCGGCCTGGCCACCCGGGCGATCTCGGCCCGGGCGCCCTCGGCGTCGGGAAAGAAGTGCAGCGCGAAGAAGCAGGCCACGGCGTCGAAGGCGCCGTCGGCGAAGGGCAGGTGGCCCGCATCGCCACGCACAAAACCAACCGGTCCAACCGCATTGGTGCGCGCCGCCTCCGCCAGCATGGACTCCGAGGCATCGAGCCCGACGGCCAGGCCCGAATCCCCCGCCGCCCGACCGAAAGCCCTGGTGAACAGCCCCGGCCCGCAACCGACATCGAGCACCAGCGCGCCCTCGGTAATCCCGAGCGAGTCCACCGCCCGCTGTTTCTCCCGGCGCACGCCGACCGCATTGCGTCCCATGGCGAGCCGGAAGAACTCGCGCCAGATGGGTTCGTAGACGCGGGAGATCAGCGGCACCCGCATGGCCGCCTGACCGATGCCCTTGGCCGGCGGCGTCTCCGCCCCGAGCACATCGAGGTATCCGTGGACGACGGTAGATTCGGGGAGGAGCAATTCCGCGATGCGCTGCTGCGGCGACTTGGTCGCGATCATGCCGCGCAGCTTACGCAGGTAATCGGCGCGGCGAAAGGATTGTCTGGGACAGGAATCGGCTGTTAGGTTCGATCTGCACGTCTCGTTCCGATGGAGGGGTTTTGCGCACGGTCACCCGAATCCTGCTGCTGCTGGTCACGCTCGTCTCCGCGCTGGCCCTGCCGCCCTCCCAGGCCATGGCCACCCCGGCCGACCCGGCGCTCGACGGGGCCACCTCGCAGCAGCTGGACGACCTGCTCGCCCTGCGCAACTCGATCACAGGCAACCGGACCGACGCCATCGCCCAGCTCTCCAGCCGCTTCCTCGGCACCCCCTACGGCGCGAACATGCTGATCGGCTCCGCCACCCGGCCCGAGCAGCTGGTCATCGACTTCCGCCGCGTCGACTGCTTCACCTACCTCGACTACGTGGAGGCCCTGAGCCGCTCCACCACCCGCGCCGACTTCATCCAGAACCTGGTGGCCACCCGCTACGCCGACGGCCAGGTCGAATTCACCCGCCGCAAGCACTTCTTCACCGACTGGGCCGCCGTCAACCGCATCGCGGCCACCGACATCACGCCGACCCTCACCCCGGCCGCGGTCACCGTCACCAAGCACCTCAACGCGAAAGCCGGTGGCGGCAACTATCTTCCGGGCATCCCGGTGGTGGACCGCGACATCACCTACATCCCCGCCGGCTCCTTCGACAACGCCGTCATCACCGCCCTCCACACCGGCGACTACCTCGGCGCCTACACCCCCGACGCCGGCCTCGACGTCTCCCACGTCGGCATCTTCATCAGCACCCCGAACGGGCCGATGTTCCGTAACGCCTCCTCCCTCGCCGGCAACGACCAGGTCGTCGACACCCCCCTGACCCAGTACCTCACCACGGTCCCGGGCCTGGTCGTGCTGCGCCCGAACTAGTCCCGGTCAGTCTCGACCGGAACCTCGGCCAAGGTTTCCGCGCTGTACGGCATTCCCTGCCCAAGCGCCCAGTTCTCCGCGATCCGTCCATTGTCGAGGCGAAAGATCTCGATCATCATCGGTTCCGGGCCATTGCCAGGGACCGGGATTCCTTCGATGGACGAGCGAACGGCCACGCGGTCGCCGTCGACCAGTACATCTTCGGCAACGACACGGATGTCGGGGAATTGGGCAACAAGACTGCGCCAGGCACTCTTTCCCGCCTCGAAACCGGTGGTGCCGAGCGGATGACTGAAGCAGTCCGGCGTGTGCAGGTCAGCCGCTCGGTCGAACTGCCGGGTGTTGAAGCACTCCTGCATCTGCCGTACGACGGCACCGGCGTCCAGTGTGGTCATGGTTCCACCCTCCCAGGGCAGTGGATCGGAACACGATGAGCGGCAACACATCCGAATAATCGGTGCGCCGCCCCGCTTATTCGATCAGTATACGGGGCGGCGACCCGGTTATCCTGGAGCCGACATGTCACACCAACCGTCCCAACGTATTCCGTCCGATGTATCGGCCACGCGAGGTCGCGACCGCGAGCTGCGCGCCGATGCGCGTCGCAATCGAGAACGCGTGCTGCGCACCGCGCAGCAGCTGTTCGCTCAGGAAGGGCTCGGCGTCTCGCTCGATGAAATCGCCCGGCGCGCGGGGGTGGGCCCCGGTACGGTCCATCGGCACTTTCCCACCAAAGAGGCGCTGTATCTCGCCGTCTCGATCGATCAGATCGAACAACTGGTGGCCGAGGCAGCGGTGCTGGCGACATCGGAAGACCCCGCAGCACTATTCACGCTGCTGTCGCTGATGATGGCCAACGGCGTCGAAAATGCGACGGTCAAGAGCGCACTCGCCGCCGCCGAATTCGACCTGCGGATGGCCGCACCGGAGGTGGCGGCGGATCTCACCCGCCATGTCGGCGATCTGCTCGAGCGGGCGCGCACCGCAGGTGCCGTGCGGCAGGACGTCACGGTCGACGAGGTGATGGCACTGGTCGCGGGCGCCTTCGCCGCGATCCGGCATGCCGGCGCTCAGTCCAGCTCGGCGCGAATCGCCGGGATCATCCTCGATGGGCTACGACCCCGATCCCACTGAGCGCCTTCGCCGCTCAGACCAGATGCACCTCGACGCCCGCGTCGCGGATGGGGGCGAGGGCGGCGGGGGCGGCGTCGCGGTCTACGACCAGGACGTGGATGGCGTCGATGGGGCAGATGCGGGCCAGGGCGGTGCGGTTCAACTTGTCGGCGGTGGCGACCACGATGACGCGATGGGCGCGGCGGACCATTTCGGCATTGATGCCCGCCTCGTCGAGGTGACGGCATTGGGCGCCGCCCTCGGCGGAGAGCGCACCGACGCCGAGAATCACGGTGTCCAGGCGTAATTCGGCCAGGGCCAGGGCGGCGAGGGGGCCGTGGAGTTCGTAGGACTCGCGGCGGGCCAGGCCGCCCAGGCAGATGGTGCGCAGGTGGGGGCGCAGGACCAGTTCGGCGGCGATATTGAGGGCGTTGGTGACGATGGTGAGTTCGTGGTCGGTGGAGGTGGGGAGGTCGGGGCGGGAAGCCAGAGCGCGGGCCACGGCCGTGGTGGTGGTGCCGCCGTTGAGGGCCACCACTTCGGCCGGATCGATCAGGGCCGCAGCATGTTCGGCGACGCGCTGTTTGGGCTCTTCGGCGCCGCCGCGGTAGCGGGCGGGGAGGTCGTAGGCGACCGCCGTGGCGACGATGCCGCCGTGGGTGCGGGTGGCCAGGCCCTGGTCGGCGAGGGCGGTGAAGTCGCGCCGAATGGTGGCGGGGGATGCGCCGACGCGGGCGGCGGCCTCCTCGACCGAGAGGCGGCCGGCGGCGGCGAGCAGTTCCAGCAGGCGATTCCAGCGCCGGGCACGATCGGCGGGAGCGGTCATTTCACGCTGCCGGCGGTGAGGCCGGCGACCAGGCGCTTCTCGATGAGCGCGAACAGAATCACGACGGGCACGATGCCGACGGTAGAGATCGCGAACACATATTGCCAAGCCACGTCGTACTGCCCGACGAACTTGGTGAGCGCCACCGACAGCGGCTGATTCTCCGGCGTGGTGAGAATGACCAGGCTGGCGGCGAATTCGTTCCAGCACGAGACGAAGGCGAACACGGTGGCGGTGACGATGCCGGGCCACACCAGCGGCAGGCTCACCCGGGTCAGGATCTGCCAGCGGTTCAGCCCGTCCAACTGGGCGGCCTCCTCCACCTCGACCGGCACCCCGGCGAAGAAGCTGTGCAGGATCCACACCGCGAACGACAGATTGAACGCGCCGTTCACCAGGATCATGGCCAGCCAGGTGTCGTTGATGCCGAGGGTGAAGAACTCACGCAGCAGGCCGGTCACCAGCACGGTCGGTTGCAGCATCTGGGTGACCAATACCAGACCCAGGAACAGCGTCCTGCCCGGAAACCGCCGCCGCGCGGTGTAATACGCGGCCGGAATGGCCACCACCAGCACCAACAGCGTCCCGAACACCGAGATCACCAGGGTGCTCACCAGATTGAACGGCAGCGGCGTCTCCGGCGTGTGCCACATGGTGGCGTAGTTGTCGGGCCGCCATTGCCGCGGCAGGTAGGTCGGCGGGATCCGCAGGATCTCCGAACGCGGCTTGAGCGACCCGAGCACCATCACCAGATACGGCAGCAGGAACACCGCCGCCAGCGCCGCGCCGACAGCCGTGAGCCCCCACCGCCGCCGGGTCATCGCGCCTCCTCACCGGCGGGCCGGATCAGCTTCACGTAGATCGCGATGATCACCAGGATCAGCACGAAGTTCAGCACGCTCATGGCCGCCGCGGTGGCGACCTGCTGATTCTGCCGAATCAGCTTGAAGGTCAACGTGGTCGTGGTGTCCGCGGAGAAGCCCGCGATACTGCCGGTCAGCACCTGCAGGATCGGCAGCGAATTGAACGAGTTGATGATGTTGATGACCGTCGCCACCGCCATGGCCGGACGCAGTTGCGGCAGTGTCAGATACAGGTATCGCTGCCACGAGCTCGCCCCGTCCACCCGCCCGGCCTCGTCGATATCGGACGGAATCGATTGCAGCCCCGCCAGAATCGTGTAGGTCGTGAACGGCACGGACACGAACACCGCCACCCCGACGGCCACGAGGAACGCCGGCCCCGGCTCCTTGGTGAATCCGAAACCCCGGTCCAGCACCCCGATATCGACCAGGAGCCGGTTGGCGATCCCCACATCCGGATCCAGCATGTAGTCGAAGATGGTGGTCGTCATGACCACCGACGCCGCCCACGGCACCAGGATGGCCAGCCGCACCGCAGTTCGCCCCGGGAAGTCCTTGTTCAGGAACTGCGCCAGCCCCGCCGAGAGCACCAGCGTGATCACCACGACCGCTACCACCCACACCCCGGTGTGCGCCAGGATCGCGGGCAGCTCATCGATGGCGAACAGCCTGCGGAAGTTGGCGAATCCGGCCGGGCCGCGGTCGGTCCCGTAGGCGCTCAGGTCGCGGGTCGAGGTCCAGATCATGTACCCGGCCGGGTACGCGACCACCGCCGCGATCAGTACCAGCACAGGGCCGATCCACGGCAACGCGCGCAGCGTGGCCGTGGATCGATGGGAGGCGACGCCCCTCAACTCGCCGCCTGCTGAATCTTCTGCAGCACCGAGGCCGGGTCGCTGCCCTGCGCGATCGTGCCCATCTGCTGCCGGATGGCGCCCTGTGCGGCACCCCATTTCGGGTTGTTGCTCGGGTAGAACTTCGCGACCGGCAGGGTGGCGGCGAACGCCTTGGTGACGGGATCGTCGGTGAGCGCGGCCGCACCGCTGGTGGTGATGGGGATGAAGTGCTCACCGCTGACGAACTTGGCGTAGACGCCCGCGGAGTAGAAGTAGCTGAGGAACTTCTTGATGGCCGCGGCCTTGGTGCCGTCCTTCTTGAAGGCCATGAGATGGTCGGCCACACCGAGGGTGGACGGGTCGCCGGTCTTGGTCGGCGAGGGCGCGGTGGCGTACTTCAGGCTCGGATTCTTGGCGGCGATCTGACTGATGGTGGGCGGCAGCCCCTCGATCATGCCGATCTTGCCCTGGATGAACGCATTGATGACATCGAGCCGGTTGGTGGCGCCCGGATTCGGTTCGGTCACACCGGCGTCCGCGATGGCCTTCATGGCCCGTACGCCCTCGATGTTCTGCGGGGTGTCGACGGTGACCTTGTCGCCATCGGACCAGGTGCCGCCCGCGCCGAAGGTCCAGATGGAAGTCTCGCCCTGGGCTTCCTCACTGCCCAGCGGCAGCCCGTACCCGGAGACGCCGCCGAGGGCCTGGATCTTCTTGGCGTCGTCGGTGAGCTCGGTCCAGGTCCGAGGCGGTGCGCCGATGCCCGCCTTGGCGAACAGCTCGGTGTTGTAGAACAGCGTGCGGGTGGAAGCGAAAAGCGGGAGCGCCCACTGGGTTCGGTCGATGGACGCGTTCTTGGCGAAGCCGGGCTGGATGTCGGCGATCACCGCGGGGTCGGCGATATCGGTGGCGGGGTAGAGCTGGCCATCGGTGGCGTAGGTCGAATAGGCGTCGATATTCAGGATGTCGGGCGTGGTGCCCTTGGACTGCAGCTTGGTACGCACCACGTCATTGATCGAATCCCAGGACTCCATCGAGAGTTTGACCTTGACGTCCGGATTGGCCTTCTGGAAATCCGCGATGATGGCGTCCCACTCAGCCTTGGTCCCGTCGCTGTACGTCGGCGCGAGGAAGGTGAGCGTATTGGGGTCCGAGTCATCGGATTTGCTCCCGCCGAAACCGCAGGAGGACACCGTCAGCACCAGGCCGGTCAGCAGCGCCACCGAGGAAAGTGCGCCGCGCAGTGGACGTTTCACGACAAGGGCTCCTCAATCTGCACACCCTGCGACGCGAATCGCGGATGATGAATGAAGCGAACGATTCGGTATGTCCGAATCTAACGCGAAGTCTGCTCGAATGTGATCGTTTGGCCGGGAAAATTGACAGGAACAATCACTGGGTTGATCCTGGGTACGTGCTGCCCGAGGCGAATCGAATCTCCATCCCCGCAAGCCATCTGGCCGCCGGATCCCATCTCGCCGGCGAGGTGTCCACCCAGCCCGACGACTGGGCCCGCGCCGCCGCCACCGCCGCCGCGCACCGCCACCTGCTGCCCGTCTCGGGCGAACGGGTGGCCGTAGTCGGCTGCGGCACCTCGCTGTTCATGGCCCGCGCCTTCGCGGCACTGCGCGAATCCGCCGGGCAGGGGCTCACCGACGCGTGGCCCGCGAGCGATCCGCGCCTGCGCGATCTCGCGGGGATCGGCCGCGGCTACGACCGCTATCTGGTGATCTGCCGCTCCGGCACCACCACCGAGGTGCTGGACGCCGTCTCCGCACTGCCCGAGGAGATTCCGCGCACGGTCATCAGCTCCAGCCCCGCCACGCCGGTGCTGGAGCTGGCCGACCCCATCCTCATCGACGAGGTGGACGAGCGGTCGGTGGTGCAAACCCGGTTCGCCACAACAACGCTGGCGCTGCTGCGCTGGCACCTCGGTGAGGATCTGCGTCCGGTGATCGCGCAGGCCCGGGCCGTGCTGGCCGACTACGAGCCCGATGCGCTGAACGGTGTCCGCCATGCCGAGCAGATCACCTTTGTGGGAATGGATTTCGCCGCCGCGCTCGCCGACGAGGCGGCATTGAAGCTGCGCGAATCGTGCCGCTCCTGGACCGAGTCCTACCTGTCCACCGAGTACCGGCACGGCCCCATCAGCATCGCCGGGCCCGGCCGCGCGGTGTGGGCACTGGGCCCACAGCCGCCCGGCCTGGCCGACGACATCCGCGCCGCCGGAGCGCATGTCGAGCACCGCGACATCGACCCCATGGCCGAGCTGGTACGGGTGCACCTGCTGTGCCTGCTGCGGGCCGCCGACCTGGGTTTGGACCCCGATCACCCGCGCAACCTGACGCGATCGGTCATCCTGGGCTGATGGGTGTGCCGTGATGGCTGACGCAGCAACGGATCTGGTGCTCGCCGTGGACGTCGGGGGCGGCACCACCAAGGCCGAGATCACCGACGCGGGCGGCGCCGTCCGATGTGCGGCAACCGTCGGGACACCGCGCGGCGAGGGAGCCTTCGATGCCATCGAACGGCTCGGCGCGGAGCTGCTGGCGACCCTGCCGCCGGACCACCGGCGGCGGGTGGCACGGGCTGCGGTGGTCCTGCCCGGGCTGGTCGACGCCGACCGCGGCATCGCGGTCTTCAGCAGCAATCTCGGCTGGCGGAATGTGAAGGTGGGCAATCGTTTCACCGACCGCTGGGGCCTGCCGGTGCTCATCGACCACGACGTGACCGTGGCGGGCTGGGCCGAATGGCGTTTCGGCGCGGGCCGCGGCCTCGACGATGTCTGTGTGCTGATCCTCGGTACCGGCATCAGCGGCACGCTGTCGGTGGGCGGCCGCCTGGTGCGCACCCCCGCCGGGCAGATCGGCCACGCGCAGGCCGGGGAATACGGCCACATCCCGGTGCGCTACCGCGACGGCCTGCCCTGCCCGTGCGGCAATACCGGCTGCGTCGAGACGGTCGCGTCGGGACCGGCCATCGCCCGCGCCTACGCCGCGAGCACCGGCCGCGAAATCAGCTGCGCGGAAACCGTTTTCGCCGCCGTCGACGCCGATCCGCAGGCGCGGGCGGTGATCGACGATGCCATCGACGCGCTGGCCGCGGGCCTGCTGGGCGTCGTGCACGCGAGTTGCCCCGAGCTGATCGTGCTCGGTGGGGGCCTGGCCCGCGCGGGCGTGGTCCTCACCGACGGCCTGCACGCCCGGCTCACCACCCTGCTGCGGGTGGCGCCTGTTCCACGGATCACATTGGGCGAGTTCGGCATTCGCGCGGGGCTGATCGGCGCGGCCCACCTGGCGCGGACGGGTGAACTGCGATGACCGGCCGGCGCGGACTCGAATTGCGCGGCCGGGTGGTGACCCGGGCGGGGGTGCTGGAGGACGGTGTCGTCTCGATCCGGGGCGAGCGGGTGGCCGCGGTGCGGCCGGCCACCGAATGGGCCACGACCCACCGCGAACTACCGCCCGAATACGCGGGCACGATCGTCCCCGGCCTGGTGGACATCCACACCCACGGCGGTTTCGGCCACCGCTTCGATACCGAGGATCCGGCGGAGGCGCGCGCGGCCGCGGCCTTCCACCATCGGCGGGGCTCGACCAGCGTGCTCGCCAGCCTGGTGACCGCCGCGCCCGACACCATGGTGGCCCAGGCCGCCACACTGCGGACGCTCGCCGCGGACGGGGCCATCGCCGGTATCCATGTCGAGGGCCCGTTCCTGTCCCGGACCCGCTGCGGGGCACACGATCTCGGCTGTCTCATCGATCCGGATCCCGCGCTGATCGACCGTCTGCTGCGAGCCGCGGAGGGCAGCCTGCGGGTCATGACCCTGGCCCCCGAACGTGCCGGATTCGACACCGCCGCCAAACAATTGGCCGACAGCGGCGTGGTGGTCGCGGTCGGCCACAGCGATTCGAGCTTCGCCCGCTTCCGGGCGGCGCTGAGCCCGGAGGGGTCCGCCACCCTGGTCACCCATCTCGCCAACGGCATGCCGCCGCTGCATCATCGGGCGCCCGGGCCGGTGGCGGCGGGCCTGGTCGCGGCGGCCGAGCGGCAGGCCTTCGTCGAGGTCATCGGGGACGGCGTGCACGTCGATTCCGGTTTCGGCGCCCTGGTTTTCGCCACCGCCCCCGACCGCGTGGTGCTGGTCACCGATGCCATGCAGGCAGCGGGCATGCCGGACGGCCAGTACCGGCTAGGACCACGGCCGGTCACCGTGACCGACGGCGTGGCCCGGGTGCCGGGCGGCTCGCTGGCGGGCGGCACCGCGACGCTGCTGCACTGCCTGCGCTGGGCGGTGCGCGAGTGCGGCGTCCCGCTGTACGACGCCGTCGCGGCCGTCACCTCCACCCCCGCCGACGCCGCCGGGCTGGATCAGGTCGGCGACCTGCGGCCGGGCCTGTACGCCGACGCCGCTGTGCTCGACGACGACCTGAACCTACGGCGGGTGCTGCGGCGGGGACGGTGGCTGGCGTGATCCTCACCGTCACCATGAATCCCGCCTACGATCTGACCTACCGGCTCGAACGCCTGGAGCGCGGGCGCGCCCAGCGGGTGCTCTCGGTCGAGCAGCGCCTGGGCGGCAAGGGCATCAATGTCACCCGCATCCTGTGCCAGCTCGGCAGCTGTGTGCGGGCAACGGGATTCGCCGACCACACCTTCGCCGCGGCGGCCGCCGCGGAATTTCCCGCCGACTTCGTGCCCGCCCTGCCGTGGGTCCGGCGCACCCTGGTGATCAGTGAATCCCGCGACGGCACCGCCACCGGCCTGTGGGAGCCGGGTGCGTATGTGCACGAACCGCACGCCGTGGACCGGCTGCTGGATCGCGTCGCTTTCCTGCTACCCGAGCTGCGCGGGCTGGTGATCTCCGGATCGCTGCCCGGCGGGGTGGACGACGCGGTGCCCGCCGACCTGGTACGCACGGCCGTCGCGGCGGGCGTGCCGGCCGTATGCGATGTCGACGGTCCGGCATTGAAGCTCGCGGCCACCGTCCCCGGCGTCGTGCTCACACCCAATCAGGATGAGCTGGAACGCCTCACCGGCGTGGTCGCCGAGACCCCGCAGGCCGTGGCGGCGGCCGCCGGTCCACTGCTGGCGGCCGGTGTCCGCGCCGTGGTCGCGACCCGCGGCCCGGCCGGAGTGATCGCGGTGACGGCATCCGGGGCCTGGTCGGCGACGCTGCCGGAACCGTTGGCGGGCAATCCGACCGGCGCGGGCGATGCCGCCGCGGCCGCCGTGATCCGCGCGCTGGCCGCCCCGGGCGAGCCGGACTGGCCGGCCCTGCTCACCGATGCCGTCGCGACCTCCGCGGCGGCCGTGGTGATCCCGGTGGCGGGCGAGATCGACCTGACGCTCCGTGACCGCCTCACCCCCGCCGTCCAGGTCACCGCACTGGTCACGGAGTCCCGGCCGTGACGCTGGTCCCGCTCCCCGAGCTGCTCGCCGCCGCCCGTCCCGGCGGGCTGGGCGCGTTCAATGTCATCACCCTGGAACACGCGCAGGCCATCGCCGCCGCGGCCGAGTCCACGAATCGGCCTGCCGTGCTCCAGATTTCGGAGAACACCGTCCACTACCACCGGGGCCTGAAGCCGCTCGCGCACGCCTGCCTGCACCTGGCCGCCGACAGCGCCGCCGACCTCGCGGTCCATCTGGATCACGCCACCTCCCGCGAATTGATCACGCAGGCGGTGGAACTCGGCATCACCTCGGTCATGTACGACGGCTCCGCCCTCGACTACACCGCCAATGTCGAGGCCACCGCGGCCATCACCCGCTGGTGCCACGACCGGGGCGTGCACGTGGAGGCCGAACTGGGCGCGATCGGCGGCAAGGACGGCGCCCACACCCCCGGTGTGCGCACCGATCCCGACGAGGCCGTGGCCTTCGTCTCGTCGACCGGGGTGGACGCCCTGGCCGTGGCGGTCGGTTCCGCCCACGCCATGCGCACCCGGGATGCCGTGCTGGACACCGAGCTGATCGCCGCCCTGGCCGCGAAACTCCCGGTCCCCCTGGTACTGCACGGATCGTCGGGCGTCTCCGACGCCGGCCTGCGCGCGGCCGTACGGCACGGCATGGCGAAGATCAATATCGCGACCCGCCTGAATATCGCACTGGCCGAATCGGTTCGGTCGACCCTCGCCACGCACCCGGATCTCTCCGACCCGCGCCGATATCTGGGCCCCGGCCGGATCGCGATCCAGCACGAGGTCGAGCACTACCTTCGCGTCCTGTCCCTCGAACGGGGGATACCGGGTCCCGCGCAGGCGTGACGATCGGCTCGCGGAACTGTCCTACGCTGCCCGGGAATCGCCACTTCGGCAGTAGGAGGCCCCTTGTTCGGCAGACGTGGATTCCTGACGGGAGCAGCAGCATCGGTGACGGTGGCGGTGGCCGCCACCGCGACCGGACCGGCGCCCAGGGCCCGGGCCGATGTGGACCCGGCCAAACCGAACATCCTCGTCGTCATCGTCGACGAGATGCGCGCGCCCGCCTGGTTCCCCGATCAGCGGACCCTGGATCTGCTGCTTCCCAACCTGGCCCGCATCCGGCACGGCAGCGTCTCGTTCGAGCAGCACTACACCGCCGCCAACGACTGCACCGCCTCCCGCGGCGCGCTGGTGACCGGGCTCTACAGCCACCAGACCGGCTGCATGGTGGTCTCGGAATCGACGCTCTCCCCGCGCTTCCCGACCTGGGGTTCCATGCTGCGCGAGCAGGGCTACGAGACGACCTGGTGGGGCAAGTGGCATCTGGGCCACTACCCGGACCGCACGCCGGGCGCGCTGGACGCCTACGGGTTCGGCGGCGGCACCTACCCGTCGCCGAACGGCGCGCCGGGGCAGGGGTTGCAGGCCGATCCGAAGATCGTCGACGACTTCGTGGACTGGTTCGAACACGATTCCGGCGGATCGCCGTGGTGCACCACGGTGTCACTGGTGAATCCGCACGACATCCAGTACTGGCCGCGCTGGACCCGCCGGGACCAGGCCAACCTCGACATTCCGCGCTGGATGGACCAGTTGCCCGCGAATTTCGAGTCGCTGGAACAGCTTTCGGCCAAGCCGCGGCTGCAGATGGCACTGGTGCAGGCGTCGGTGGTGGCGTTCGGGCTCGCACCCTACGGCACGCCCGAGGCCACCCAGGCCTGGATCGACATGCGCAACCTGTACCTATGGCTGCAGCAGCAGGTCGACGGGCAGATCGGCCGGGTGCTCGACACGCTGTACTCGCGACCGGACGTCGCCGCCAATACCGTCATCGTGTTCACCTCCGATCACGGCGATTACGCCGGATCGCACGGGTTGCACGGCAAGGGCGGCGGCGTCTACGACGAGGCGGTCCGGGTGCCGCTGTACGTGCACGACCCGCGCGGATACCTCAGCCCCACCGATTCCACCAGTGCACGCACACAACTCACCTCCAGCGTCGACCTCACGCCCCTGCTGCTGACCATCGCCACCGGCGGCGCGGACTGGCGGGCCGGGGACCGCTACGAGCACCTGCGGGGCCGCCTGGACCTGGCGGCCCTGTGCCGCGATGCCTCCGCCGCCGGGCGCCCGTGGATCGCGCACACCACCGACGAGTCCACCATCGAGGAGGCGGCGATCCTGTTCGACCACAACGCACCCGGCCACGTGGCCATGGTGCGCACGGCCGACGCCAAGTTCGCCTCCTACTCGAAGTGGCTGGACGGCCGCATCCAGATCGACGCGTCGGCCGAGCAGGAATTCGAGCTCTACGACTACTCCACCGAGAACGGCCGCCTGGAGCTCGACAATCAGGCGGCGAGCGGAAATCCGCTGCGGGACACCATGGCACAGCTGCTGGCGCAGGCCATCGACACCGAGATCCAGCAGCCGCTGCCCGGGTATCTGAAGGACGCCCAGGAGCAGGGCATCGACGACTACGTGCAATCCAACCGCAGCATCGCCGCGCGCGCCGAGCGCCTGGGCAACTTCCTGGAGGACTTCCTCACGCCGAAGTGACGAACTCGCGCAGGGTGATCGGCGGGTGGCCGGTGAACCGCTCGATGGATTCGGTCACGCGGAAGAGCTCGTGACCGGATCCGATGGCGGCGAACATGGTCCACAGGTGGGTCAGGTGCTCGACGGCCACCGCGTCGCGGTAGACGGTCATGGCCCACTCGGCCCACTCGCCCGGATCGACGTTCCGGTAAGGGACGCCGAACAATTCGGCGGCCTCGGCGACGGTCATGATCTCGCCGGCCAGCCACAGCACCGGATCCACCGGGCCCTCGGTGCGCAGCACGCCCGCCCCGACCCCGGCCACATCCGCGCCCGCGATGAGCGGCAGCACGGTGTCGGGCGAGCCGAGCGGCAGCGCCAGCTCCCCGCGGTCGCCGATGGCCACCCGCAGGTTCTCGTAGAACACCGCCGCGCGCAGGTGCACCGCGCCGATGCCGGCGTTGTCGAGCACCTGTTCGGCCACCCAGTGCCGCCGCATGTGCGGGGTGCCCGCCTGCGGATCGGAGCCGAGCTGTGAGGTCGCGACCACGCGCTGTAGCCCGGCCTGACGGCCGACGGCCGCGAGAACCGCTGTGGCGTCGATCATTCCGGCGGTCACCGGATAGGTGAAGTAGGCCCGGCGCACGCCCTGCAGCGCGGGTGTCACGGCGGTGATCTCGCGCAGATCGCCGACGACGACCTCCGCGCCAAGGTCCTTCAGCTCGGCCGCACGGCCGTCATCGCTGTGCACGAAGGCGCGCACCGGCAGTCCCGCGCGCAACAGGGTTTCGGCCACCAGCCGGCCGGTGCCGCCCTGGCTTCCACCGGCCGCGCCGGTGACGAGAATCGGTTCCATTGCTCTGCTCCTCACGCCGTCGCCGGCAACCGCAGTTCGAAGGCCCCGCGCGCGGCGAGGCGGGTCAGGAAGTCCGCCGCGTCGAAAGCCGCACCGGGACTGGAGACTCCGGGCTTGGCCTCGCCCTCGGTGAGCCGCACCGCGGCTTCCACCGACGCCAGCGCGGCCGCCGACCACAGGTCCCGGCCGGTCAGCGTCCCGGCCGCGGAGCCGGCCGGCGCGAGAACCTGTGCGGCGATCATGAATTCGCTCGCGGCGCGGGCGGCCGCGTCCACCTGCTCACTGGCGAAGGCCTGGTCCTCCTCGAACGTGCGCGAGGTCAGCTGGGCCTCCACCGCTCGGGTGCGGGTGTGCCGGGGCACCGTGACCGCCTCCGGGAACGGTACGGGCGCGATCATGGGCCGCGGCCCGACCGGCGGCGGGAACGCGAAGATCGCCTGCCGCGGTTCCACGAATCCGTACCGCTGCTCGCCGTCCTCGTAACCGATGCGATCGGTGTCGGCGAACAGCAGCCGCGCGGTCTCCACCGCGCCGTGGGTCATCATCCAGTTGGTGACGTTGTAGGCCACCGTGATCCGGTCGATGTCGGGAATCCCGCGTGCGACCGCCCCGGCCAGCAGATCACCCAGTCCCCCATAGAAACTCACACTCGGCAGCATGGTGATCCCGGCCCGTTGCGCGGGCTCGGTGAAGCTGTCGAACAGCCGCTTGACGTGGTGCACCTCCACCGCGTGATCGACATAGTGGCAACCGCCCTCGACGGCGGCGGTGGCGACCGGCAGTCCGGTGGTGGCGAAGGGCCCCGCACAGTGGATGATCACGTCGGCGGCCTCGGCCAGCGCGCGCAATGCCGCCGGATCATCCAGCGCGGCGGGCATCACCCGCGAATAACCCAGGGCAGCGAGAGCATCCGGATCCCGCCCGGATACCACCACCTCCTTTCCCCGTGCGGTGAGATCAGCGGCGACTAGGCGACCGGTGTGACCGGTGGCCCCATAGATGGCGAATACGGTCATGAAAGATCAACTCTTTTGATTCGACGGACAATTCGAACGTCAGTTCATGAATATAGACCGCCGCGCCGACGAAAAATCATCGCTCGTCGCCCGGGAATTTCGATTCCTGGATCTCCGTACCCCGGAGCCAGGTCAGGAACGCAGGCGTACGGGCAACCGCTTCAGGCCGTGGATCACGGCATTCGGATACCACCGCAGCTCGGAGTCGTCGACGGCCAGCGTGATGTCCGGAAATCGCTGCAGCAGTGCGGTGAAGGCCACCCGGCCCTCGAGGCGGGCCAGGGGCGCGCCGACACAGTAGTGGATGCCGTAGCCGAAGCCCAGGTGGCCGGTGCGGTCGGCCGCGGGGTCGACGCGGTGCGGATCGGTGAAGTGGCGCGGGTCGCGATTGGCGGCGGCCAGGGCCACCAGGACCATTTCGCCCTCGGGAATGACGGTGCCGCCCACGGTGATCGCCTCGCTGGTGAAGCGCAGGGTGGCCATGTCGACCGGGCCGTCGAAACGGAGGAATTCCTCGACCGCGGCGGGGATCAGGTCCGGGTTCTCGCGCAGCCGTTCCAGCCAGGGACGGTCGCGCAGCAGGGCGAGCATGCCGTTGCCGACCAGGTTCACCGTGGTCTCGTGCCCGGCGACCAGGAGCAGCAGTGCCATGCCGATGAGCTCGCCCTCGTCGAGCTCGGCGTCGTCACCGACGAGCGCCGAGAGCACATCCTCGCCGGGCTCGGCCCGCTTGCGCCGCAGCATCTTCCGCAGGAACGCCACCATCTCGTCGTGTGCCCGGGCCCGGTCCACATCCGGCTCCAGGGTGCCGACGAGGGCCTTCGTCCACTCGCGGAAGGTGCCGTGGTCCTCGATGTCCACATCCAGCAGGTGACAGATCACCGCCACCGGCAGCGGCACCGCGAAGGCCTGCAGCAGATCCACCCGCTCGTGCGCGGCCATGGCGTCGAGCAGGTCGTTCGCCGTCCGTTCGATGATGGGCTGCAGGGCGGCCACCCGGCGCGCGGTGAACGCCTGGGACACCGCCTTGCGCAGCCGGGTGTGGGTGGGCGGATCGGCATTGAGCATGTGCCGCAGGCCGTCGTGGGTGCGCGGCCCCGCCCAGGTCCCGGCGTACTTGCGCGCGATCACCGCTTCCAGCCGGTCGATGTCCTTGCACAGCCGCGGATCCGCCAGCGCCGCGCGCGCCTCCTCGTAGCCGATGATGAGCCAGCGGTCCACGCCGTCGCCGAAATGCACCCGGTGGACCGGGCCGTGCTCGCGCCAAAGCCGGTAATACGCATGCGGATTGGCGAAGAAGTGGTCGCCGAGCAGCTCGGTCACCCTTCCGACGGTACGGGAAGTCAGCGCTTGGCGGCGGCGCGTTCCCGCATGCGGTTGAGGGTCAGCCGCCAGAAGGTGGTGGCCAGGTCGACCGGAAGGCGGGGTGTGGCGGCGCGTTTGGTCATCTCCAGTCGGGCCTTGCGCATGATCTCGGCCGGCGCCTTGTCCGGGTGACCGGTGTCGAACGGCGGGTGCGGGTCGTATTCGATGTAGAGCTGAGTTATCTGCGCGACCTGCTCCCCCGCAATCCGGCCGACCAGCCACAGCCCGAGATCGATTCCGGCGGAAACCCCGGCGGCGGTGACGATCTTGCCGCTGTGCACGATCCGGTCGTGCGGGCGCGACTCGGCCCCGAACGCGGCCAGGGCGGGCTGGGCGGCCCAGTGCGTGGTGGCGGGATGACCGCGCAGGATGTCCGCGGCGGCCAGGATCAGCGCGCCGGAACAGACCGAGGTGGTCCACTGCGTGTTCGGGTGCACGGCCCGCAGCCACTCGATGAGCTCGCGGTTGGCCATGGCCTCGGTGGTCGCGGCCTCGGATCCGCCGACCAGCACCAGATCCGGTGCGGGCGTCTCGGCGAAGGTGTGGGTCGCGCCCAGCGCCAGCACCCCGCTGTCGGAGACGATCGGGCCGACTTCATTGGAGACGAACCGCAATTCGCTGTCCGGAATCATCCGCAGCACCTCGTACGGCCCGATCGCGTCCAGCACGGTCATGCCCGGGTAGAGCACGATGGCGATCTGGAATGTCATGGGACACTCCCCCTTTCAGAAAGTGGTGAACCGGGCGCGGTACTCGCCCGGCGGTATGCCCAGCTGACGGTGGAAGATTCGGTACAGGGTCTCGGGGCTCCCTAGCCCGACGGCGGCGGCGATCCGGTCCAGGGGCTGGTCGGTGGTCTCCAGCAGGCGCCGGGCCGCGGCCACGCGGACCTGCTCGACATAGCGGGCGGGGGTGGTCCCCGTCTCGCCGGCGAAGACGCGAGAGAAGTGCCGGATGCTCATGCCGACCCGCCCGGCCAGCGCGGGCAGCGAGAGATCGGCCTCCGGATTCTCCTCCATCCAGACCTGCAGCGCCCGTAGCGAATTCCGCTTCGGCGGGTTGGCCGCGAGCGGCGCGCTGAACTGGCTCTGTCCGCCGGGCCGGTGCAGGTACACCACCATCCAGCGCGCCACCTCGCGCGCCAGGTCCGGCCCGTGGTCGGCGGCCACGATGGCCAGCGCCAGGTCGATGCCCGCGGTCACCCCGGCCGAGGTCCACATCGGCCCGTCGCGCACATAGATGCGGTCGGGTTCGGTGGTGATGGCAGGGAACTGCTCGGCCAGCAGCTCGCCGCCCGCCCAGTGTGTGGTGGCGCGGCGGCCGTCCAGCAGTCCCGCCCGCGCCAGCAGGAAGGTGCCCGAACAGACCGAGCCGACCCGATCCGATCCGGCGGCCAGCCGCCGGATGCCGGTCACCAGCTCGGCGTCCCCGGCCGCGGCCCAGACGGTCAACCCGCCCACCACGAGCAGCGTGTCCAGCGGTCCGTCCCAGGTGTCGAGCCCGTGCGCCGCGGTCACCTCGATGCCACACGAGGACCGCACCGGACCGGCCTGCGCGGCTGCCAGTTCGACTCGGTAGCCCGGGGTCGCGCCGAGCGCGGCCGCCCCGGTGAACACGTCGGCGGGCCCGGCGAGATCGGTCAGCTGGAACCCGTCGAAGACCACGATCAGCACCACCCGCATGCCTTCAGCCTGCGGTCTCCGCCCGATGGCGTCAATGACACGACTCTTGCAGATTCGGCCATTCGACAATAGCCCGGACGTTGCTGGCCGAACCGGCATGAGCTGAATCACCCCGGCCCGCTTGATATGAATGCGGGGTGGCCCGACACCTTTTCCTGTGCCCCCTGCGGTGGTCCGATATGGACGCCGACGGGCATGTGCACAATGCGGCGCACCTGCGCTACCTGGAGGAATCCCGCATCGACCTGTTCTGGACGCGGGGTTTCGGCGGCGCCAATGTGGTCGCGCAGATGGACATCGACTACCTGACGCCGCTGCGCTACCGCCAGGAGCCGGTGCGGGTGGAGACCTGGGTGACCAAGATCGGCGCCTCGTCGTTCGCGCTGCAGCAGGAGATCCGGGACGAGGACGTGGTGTACTCCACGGCCGTGTGCACCATGGTCGCCTTCGACCAGGCCACCCAGAGGTCGCGCCCACTGCCCGAGGATCAGCGCCACCTGCTGAAGGATCTGGAAGCCTGATGCACACCTACGACATCCAGCTGCGCCGGACCGACATCGACGCGCAGCAGCACCTCAACAATGTGGTGTTCGCCCAGTACCTGGACGAGGCCCGCTCGGATCTGCTGGGCCGCTACGAATCTCTGCGGGGTGGCTCCGAATCTCTGCGGGGTGGCTTCGAATCTCTGGCGGGTAGCCACGAATCCGGCGGGGCCGCGTGGCGGGTGGTGGTGGCGGGCCAGCGCCTGTCCTATCGCATGCCGCTGCTCTTCCGAGCCGCGCCGGTCACCGTCACCTCGGTCGTGGAACGCATCGGCACCACCTCGTTCACCCTGGCCCACGAGGTCCGCGACGCCGAATACCTGTATCTTTCCGCCACTTCCACGCTGGTCGCCATCGACGACGGCGCGCCACGCCCGCTGACACGCGGGGAACGCGAATATCTGATGACCTTGGCGGCTCCGCGCGCTTAGACTTGTTCGTATCGCCTGGTCAGCGTTGCAAGGGGTACATCATGGCCAAGATGACCATTGTCGAGTTGCTCGACGTTTTCAAAGGTATGACGCTGCTGGAGCTTTCAGAGTTCCTGAAGGCGTTCGAGGAAGAGTTCGGTGTCACCGCCGCGCCACCCGTGGCCGTCCAGGCCGTGGCGGACGCGCCCCCGGCCGAGGCGGCGGACGAGCAGAGCGAATTCGACCTCGTCCTGGAATCTTTCGGGGACAAGAAGATTCAGGTCATCAAGGCCATGCGGGAGATCATTCCCGGCCTCGGCCTCAAGGAGGCCAAGGACCTGGTCGAGGCAGCCCCCAAGGCGGTCCTGGAGAAGGTCGACAAGGATGCCGCCGAGGCGGCCCGGATCAGGCTCGAGGCCGCCGGGGCCCGCGCCGCCCTCCGCTGATCAGTAGCGCACAGCGCTGTTCGGTCCTGTGCGAGTGTGGCCCCGGCGGGACGCCGGAGCCACCCTCGCCGACGCGACTACCCTTGCGCGCCACCGGGTTCGAAGCCGGGCGGCAGGTAGCGTCGCCGTTCCTGCTGCATGCGCTCGACATCCTCGGCGCTCAACGCGGCGAACGCGGCCTCACGGCGCTGGAACAGCTCGGCGCGCTGCTCCTCGGTGAGTTCTCGCATCCGGGCCTCGCGCTGCTGGGCGAGCCGGGTGAATTCCTCCAGCGTCATGGGCTGATTCATGGCCACCATCTCCTCGATCAATCGCAGGAACTCCAGTGCCGACGGCTCGGCCGTGCGGTCGAGGCCGTCGCGCACACCGAGCAGGCGGGCGCGCAGGCGCAGTGCCTGTGCGATCCGGCGGTCGAGCACCTCGAGCTGCTGGCGGACCAGGTCCCGGGGGTCCTGATCCGGAGCATCGGCGAGCACGCCCGCGATCTCCTCGAGCGTGAACCCGAACTCCCGCAACGCGATCACGCGATGCAGCCGCCGCACGTCCGCCGCGCCGTAGCAGCGATGCCCGCCACCGGTGCGCGAGGACGCCGTCACCAGCCCGAGCCGGTCGTAGTGATGCAGCGTCCGCACGGTCACCCCGGTCTCCCGGGCCAATTCCCCGACCCGCCAGGTCCGCTCATCCATCGCGCCTCCCTTTCGGTGTGCTCCACCCACGCTAAAACCTGACGTTACGTCGGTTTCAAGCGTGAGCCCGGTCACACATTCCCGATCGCGACCTGATATTTTTCGGCTATGACGGTCGATTGGATGTCGACGGGTGGCGAACCGCCACCAGGGCTTCGGCCGACTCCCGGCGCGCACTGCACCCGGCTGCACCTACGCGCCGAATAACGAAAACGCCCGCTGCCCCGGATGATTCGGGACGGCGGGCGTCGGCTCCGTGACGTGGCGGCGGCCGGGGCTCAGCGGGAGCTGTGGGCGCCCAGCGCGGCGCTGAAGATCGCGGCGCGGGCGCGCGTGGACCGCAGGTTGGCCCGCTCCTGCGCGGTCAGCGCCGAGCGGGAACGCTCTGCGAGGACCGAGAGCACGGTCAGCGGATTACGAGAGAAGTTGATGAAAGCCATGACAGCCCTCCTTCCGGAGTTGCGCCGGCGTAATACCGATTGCACAAACCTCGCGGGTTGCGAGGCACAGATCAGCAATTATGGCCCGCCTCCGACCTTTTGGTCAAGTTCCGTTCACCTTCCGTTCACCTTAGGAGAACAATGCCGGATTCGAGCTCTGTGGGATTGCCGCCCTTGACTCTCGGGGATGGCGAACGGGACGCGCTACGTGAACTGGCGCGGTTCCCGCTCCTGGATGCCATCTACGGGCGGCGCTCCCGTCGCTTTCCGCTGGGCGGGAACATCCCGGCCGGGCCGCTGGCCTTCACCAGCAAGCACGCGCCGCGCGCGCTGAGCGAGCTGGAGCGGGCGGTGGTGCTCAATACCGTTGCGGGCTGGACCGGCTGGCATTTCGGCATCAGCCACCATCCCGGCTACGCGCCCGCGTGGCCGAACTACAGCGGGTCGGCGACGGGACGCACCTTCGCCTCGGCGGCCGGATTCCACACCAGCGAGTTCTTCTTCACCGACGACTCCGGGACCTACTTCCTGCCGACCCGCGACGCCGCGCCGACGGCGGCCTACGCCGAGGGCGACGGTGCGGCCGAGGCCCAGCTGAACGCGCTGCTGGCGCGGGTGATCCGGTTGTCGGACAAGCGCATTCATATTCCGCGCAAGGAGCCGTATCTGGAGGGCCACAACACCTGGATCGCCAATCACCCCGGCTCGCTGCTGGTGATTCCGGTCGCGGATGTGGCCCAGCAGCTGCTCGCCAATATCGCGTTCTTCGTCCAGAACGGGTTCGCGCTGTACGACGACATCAACAAGCGGGAGCTCCCGGGCGTCGAAAAGTACCGGGACCGTTTGCGTTTCACCGATCCGATTCCGCTCAGCTTCGTCGAGCAATACTCGCTGACCGAGGCCACCGCCGAACTCATGGCGGCGGTGGTGAACGGCCACCTGCTGCTCGGGGCCATGGGTTTGGGCGGGTGGACCTTCGACGGCATCGACCGGCTCACCGTGCTGGGGGCCTCCGGCGATCCGGAGGTCCCGGGCCTGGGGTTCCGCTATGACGCCGATCCGGACTGGCCGTTCCCCAATCCCACCGGACTGCTCGGGGTGTTCGAGGCGTTCTGCCGTCCGCACCACGAGTCCATGGCCGCCGCGGTCGAGGCGCTGGCCGAGCGCAAGTTCGGGCCGGGCGGGCCGTACCACCCGGCGACGCCGGGACCCTTCGCCGACACCCCGGGCGTGCGCGGCGCCGCCGCGCCGTGGGACCGCCGCTTCCGCGAATTCGTCGCTCGCCAAGCGACTTACATCGACGAGACGTTCGGGAAGTTCCCGGGCACGGTGCCCACGGTCTGGATCATGAACTATCTCCAGGCCCAGCACATCGACCTGGACTTCTACGACACGCTGCTCAGCGAGACCGCTTACCTGTCCACCCACCGCGAGCACCACGGCGTCTGGCACGGCTCACGCTGAGGCGCGCTGTCCTTCCACATCGGCGCGCAGTCCTACCGCCTCCGCGAGCCGGCGGTGGGACTCCAGGCGGGCGGTGCGGTCGTAAGTGCTGGTGTGGACCAGGAATTCGTCGGCGCCGGTGCGGTGCACCAGACGGTCCAGGTCGGCGAGGACCTCGGATGCGGTGCCGTGGATATGGCCGCGCAGGGCTTCCTCGAACAGGGTGCGCTGGCGGTCGGTCATGGGCTCGCGCTCGATGAGCTCGAGCGGGCTCAGGGGCGGGAATTCGCCGTGGGTGCGGGACCAGGCTGCCGACCAGGCCTCGGGTAGGAGCAGGCGGCGGGACTGCTCGGTGGTGTCGGCGATGACGACCGAGCCCGACAGGACGACATACGGTTCGCCGCCACCGGGGCCCGGGCGAAAGCCGGTGCGGTACCGCTCGATCGCCTCGACCATGGCGTCCGCACCGGAGACGGGCGCAATGACCAGGGGCAGGCCGAAGCGGGCGGCACGCTCGGCCCCGGAACCGGTGGCGAGCAGGAAGGCGGGCACCCGCAGGCCCTCCGCGGGCCAGGCGTGCACGCCCTGGCGGCCACCCGCGAAATAGGCCAGCAGCTCGGACAATTGGGCGTCGAAGTCCTCGGCGTCGCGCCGGTCGTGGCCCAGGGCGCGGCGCACGCCGCCGGTGAAGCCGACCGAGCGGCCCAGGCCCATATCGATGCGGCCGGGATACAGCGATTCCAGGACACCGAACTGTTCGGCGACGATCAGCGGCTGATGATTGGGCAGCATGACGCCACCGGCGCCGACGCGGATGCGGGAGGTGGCCGCGGCAATGGCGGCGGCCAGGACCGTCGGCGCGGACCCGGCCACGCCGGGCACGCTGTGGTGTTCGGAGACCCAGAAGCGGTGGTAGCCCCACTCTTCGGCGAGACGGGCGAACTCGACGGTCTCGCGCAGAGCCTCCGGATGTGCCTGGCCCACGCGCACCCGGGAGCGGTCCAGGATGGAGAAGCGGATCGCCCGCAGTGCCGGAGTCATGGTCAGTGCCAACGCAGGCGGCGGGCTTTCATTCCGGGCGCGCGACCCGGGTCACAGCGGCGGCGGTGGGAGGAAGCCGGTGGCGACATAGAAGTCGAGGTAGCGGTTCAGGGTGACACGGTCGGCGCCCGGACAGGCGGAGTCCGGATCGCTGGGAGCCCCGGTCACCTCGGCCGAATAGTTGACGGTGAGTGCGGCCGCCCGCACCAGCAGGTCGTCGGCTCCGGGTTGTTCGGCCGCGGTCAACAGTGCGGTCGCGAATTCCGCCGGGTCGACGAGGTCGATCCGATAGCCGCGACCCAAGAGTTCGTCGCGAATGGCCTCGAGGGACAGGGTCAGTCCGGGCAGCAGGTCGACGGTGCCGGGCCCTGCGGGTTCGGCTGCCGCGGCCACGATGGCCGCGGCAGCCTGGTCGACGGGCAGCATGGCGACCTCGCCGTCCGGCAGCTCGGGTGCGAGGCCGAGGACCAGCATGGCGCGCAGCATGGTCCACCAGGCGTCGTCGGTGCCGGCCGCGCCGGTACGGGAATCGCCGGTGATCAGGCCAGGGCGGTAGACGCGAGCGGGCAGGCCGCGGTCGGCGGCGGTCCGGACGAGGTGTTCGGCAACCCATTTCGTAGCGACGTAACCCGGCAACGTCTGCGGGAGCGGGGCGTCGGCGACCGAGGCGGTCGAGATGTAGTGGACCGGTTTGCAGCGACCCACCGTGGCCAGCCGCAGGACCTCCACCGTGCCGCTGACGTTGGCGGCGCGCATGTGGGCATACGGCGCGAGGTGGTTGACAAGGGCGGCGTTGTGGTAGATCACGTCGATCCGCAGGGTTAGTTCGGTGAACTCCGCCGGGGTCAGGCCGAGCCAGGGTCGGGTGAGATCGCCAGGGACAGCGGCGATTCGATGGACATGGGCGGAGATGTCGATGCCATAGCGGGTGGCGTTCGCGGAGATCCGGTCGTGTGCGGCGGAGACATCGCGGGCGCGTGCGAGGCAATAGATGGTGGCGGTGGTTCGGTCGAGCAGCTCCCGCAGCAGGAAGGCGCCGAGGAATCCGGTTGCGCCGGTGAGCAGAATGGCGGCGGGTTCGCCCGGGCGAAGCGCGGGGAGGCCCGCGGCGGTGATCTCCGGGGCCAGGGCCGTGTCGGCCGAGGGGTCGGGTTCATCGCCGATCGGGGCCGAGTCCGCCCGCAGGGCGGCGGCGAGTTCCCGCACCTGCGGATGGGCGAAGAGGTGAGTGAGCGGTACCGGAAGGCCGAGCCGTTCGGCCAGGGCGGCGCGAACCCGGATGGCGGACAGGGAGTTTCCGCCCAGGGCGAAGAAGTCGTCCTCACGGCCGACCCGATCGATGCCCAGTTCCGCACTGAGCACATCCGCAATGGCCTGTTCTTCGGGTGTCTCCGGCGCACGGTATTCCCGCACCGGAAGTTCTGGATCGGGCAGCGCCGCCCGGTCCAGCTTGCCCGTCGGCCCGAGAGGGAAGGCTTCGACCACGATCAGCTGGGCGGGCATCATGTAGCCGGGCAGCCGCTTTCGGGCTGCCGCCAGCACGTCGGAGAGGTCCGGGTCGGCCACGCCGGTGCGCAGGTATCCCACCAGCCGCTCCCGGCGGATCGCGACAACCGCCTCGGCGACGGCAGGGTGCGTGCGCAGTGCGGCCTCCACCTCACCTGGCTCGATGCGCAGGCCGTGCAGCTCGAGCTGGAAATCCGTGCGGCCCAGGTATTCCAGGCCACCACAGCGGGTACGCCGGACCAGGTCACCGGTGCGGTACATGCGCTCCCCTGCGACGTTGAAGGGATCGGCTACGAAGTGATCCGCCGTAGTACCGGCCTGTCCGAGGTAGCCGCGGGCGAGTTGAGCACCCGCGACGTACAGCTCACCGGGCGTGCCCACGGGCACGGGGTGCAGGCGGGAATCGAGCACGTAGGCGCGCGAATTCCAGTGCGGCGCACCGATGGACACCGGTGCATCGCCCAAGTGCGTGACCTCGACGCCGGTCACGGAAATCGTCGCCTCGGTGGGCCCGTACAGGTTGTGCAGCCGGGCCGGGCCGGCGGCGGTGAACCGCGCGATCAGCTCGGCGGGCAGGGCTTCACCACCGGCCCACACCACACGCAGTGCCGCGAAGGCCCCGGCCGGGGCATGGTCCAGCAGCGCGCGCAGCAGGGACGGGACGGCGAGGAAAGCCGACACCCGGTGGCGGGCCATGAGATCGGCCAGGTGTTCCGGATCGGTGCGGCCCGGCCCCGACGGGATCACCAGGTGCGCGCCCACGGCGAGCGGGACCGTGGCGCCGATGAGGGAGGCGTCGAAGGTGGCGGGCACCAGCTGGAGGTAGGTATCGCGTTCGGTCAGCTGGTATTCGGCGGTGAAGAACGCGATGTAGCCGGCCAGGGCGGCATGCGGGACGCCGACGGCCTTGGGGCGGCCGGTGGATCCGGATGTGAAGATCACATAGGCGAGGTCCTGTTCACGCAGCGGCCGCAGCCGGTCGGCGTCGGTCACCGGATCGGCGGAGAACTCGGACAGCTCAGCGGGATTCAGGAGATCGGCGGTCACCGTGCACACGGGCGCGGCCGTGGCCACCATGGCCTCGATGCGGTCGGCGGGCTGGCCGGGGTCGATCGGCATGAACGCGCCACCGGCCTGCACGATGGCGTAGAGGCATACCACCAGATCGGGGCCGGGATCCAGCGTCGCGCCGACCCTGGCGCCGGGACCGACGCCCAGCCCGATCAGCTTGCGTGCCAATCGATTCGATCGCTCGGCGAGCTCTCGATAGGTCAGCGCGACGCCGTCTCCGGTCACCGCAATCGTGTCGGGGGTTCGCTGGGACTGGTCCATGAACGCCTCGAACATGAACCTGTGTCGCACTGTGTGATTCGGCCCGGTCGCCGCGAAGGTCGCGAGTTCGGCGGCCTCGGTCAGGGGCAGGTCCCCGACCGCCCGCTCCGGGTCGACGGCGACCGCGGCGAGCAGCGCGGTCAGCCGCCGGCCGAGCCGGGCGATGGTCGGATCGTCGAACAGATCGACGGCGTATCGCCACGAACAGCTCAGTCCCGCAGCGCCTTCGGAGTCGCGCTGCGGGACGACCGTCAGTTGCAGATCGAAGGGTGAGAAGGTCTCACCGAGGTCGGCCACGGTGACCGTCAGACCGGGCAGCCGCAGCACCTGATCGCCGAATTCCTGGAATGACAGGGCCACCTGGAACAGCGGATGATGCGCCCGGCTGCGCGGCGGGTCCAGGTCGGCCACCAGCCGTTCGAAGGGCAGTTCAGCATGGGCGAGGGCGGCCAGGTCGGTATCGCGCACCCGGTCGAGCAGGCGGGCGAAGCTCTCGCCCGGGTCGATGCGGGTGCGCAGGACCAGGGTATTGACGAACATGCCGACCACATCGTCGAGCTCGGGTTCGCCGCGGCCCGCGACCGGCGCTCCCACCGCCACGTCCGTGGTTCCGGCCAGCCGGGCCAGCACGACCGCCAGCGCCGCGTGCACCAGCATGAACACGGACATGCCGCGCGCACGGGCCAGTTCCTCCAGCGCCCGGTGCAGGGTGGCGTCCACCCGGAAGTGCTGGGCCGCACCGCGATGCGACGCCACCGGTGGGCGCGGGCGATCGGTGGGCAGGTCCAGCAGTGGGGGCAGGCCCGCCAGCGCCTCGCGCCAGTGCCGCAGTCGAGTCGCCAGCAGTGAGCCGGGATCCGATGCCACGCCCAGCAATTCGCGCTGCCAGATCGCGTAGTCGGCGTACTGCACACGCAGTGGCGGCCAGTCGGGGACTGTGCCTCGGGTGCGGGCGGTGTAGGCGGTCATGAGGTCGCGGGTCAGCGGGACCATGGAGAAGCCGTCAGCGGCCAGGTGGTGGATCACGACGGCCAGCACGTGCTCGCGGTCGGCGGTCCGGAACAGCCGCAGACGCACCGGGACCTCGCCGGTGACGTCGAATCCCGTGCCCGACATCGTGATCAGCTGCGGCCGCACCTCGGTCTCCGCGATATCGACCGGTGCCAGATCGAACCGGACTGCGGCGGTGGGCAGGATGTCCTGATAGCCGGTGCCATGGTGCTCGGGATAGCTCGTACGCAGCGCCTCGTGCCGGTCGAGCAGATCACGCACGGCGAGTTCCAGAGCCACCGTGTCGAGTTCGCCGGACAGGCGCAGTGCGAACGGAATGTTGTAGGTCGCCGATCCCGGGTCCAGACGCGCCAGAAACCACAGGCGCTGCTGCGTCGGCGACAGCGGCACCCGGGTCGCGCGGTGCGACCGCGCGGTCAGCGGTGGCCGGGCGCCGCCCTCGAGCCCGTCGACGGCCGCCGCCAGCGCGGCCACCGTCGAATTCTCGAAGATCAACTGCACGGGCACCCGGGTCCCCCGATCCGCACCCAGGCGTCCGGCCAATCGGATGGCGAGGAGGGAGTTTCCACCGAGCTCGAAGAAGTCGTCGGCCGCGCCGATCCGGCCCACCCCGAGCAGCTCCGCGAAGGCGGCGGCCACGGCACGCTCGCCGGCGGTCAGCGACGGCCGGTACGGGCGCGCGGCGACGATGGGCTCGGGCAGGGCGGCCCGATCCAGCTTCCCGGACGGAGTCTGTGGAACGGCGTCGATCACGGTGATGGCGGCGGGGACGGCATGGCGTGGAAGCTGTTGCCGCGCATACTCGGCCAGGCTCGCGGTATCCACGACGGTGTCCGCCGCGGGCACCACGTACGACACCACACCGTCGGCTCCGCTGCGCAGGCGACGTACGAAAGTGGTTGCGAAGGCCACGGATTCGTGTGCGGACAGGACGGCGTCGATCCCATCGAGCTCCACCCGGATGCCCCGGATCTGCACCTGCGAATCGTTGCGGCCCAGGTATTGCAGCACGGGGACACCGGCGCGGCCGCTGATCCACCGCACCACGTCACCGGTCCGATAGAGGCGCTCCCCCTTGCCATTCGGGTGCGCCACGAAGCGGGCGGCGGTCAGCCCGGGACGCTCGTGATACCCGCGCGCCAGGCCCGGCCCGGCCAGATACAGCTCACCGGCCACCGCCGTCGGCACCGGCCGTAGGCGGGGGTCCAGGACGAGAGCGGTCACCCCGGCGATCGGTCCACCGATATCGACGGTGTCCACGGTGGCCAGCGCGGTGCTGATGGTCGCGGCGACGGTGGTTTCGGTCGGGCCGTAGAGATTGAAGAAGGACCGTCCCGGGGACCAGCGTGCGACCAGATCCGGTGGGCACTCCTCGCCGCCCGCGACCACCACCGCCAGGTCGGCCAGCCCGCTCGCCTCCAGTCCGGCCAGGGCGGCCGGGGTCAGGAAGGCGTGCGTCACCCGCTCGGCGCGCAGCAGGTCCGCGAGTTCGCCACCGCCATAGCAGTCCGCGGGCGCGAGCACCATGGTCGCGCCGGCTCCGACGGCCAGCAGCAGTTCGAGCACAGCGGCGTCGAAACTCGGGGAGGCGAAGTGCAGGGTGCGGGACTCGGCGGTGACGGCGAAGCGACGGGACTGGTCGGCGCAGAGTCCGGCGAGACCGGAATGCGTGACCGCCACGCCTTTCGGGGCCCCGGTCGACCCGGAGGTGTAGATGACATACGCGATATCCCGGCCGTGCAGGCGGCGGGTGCGTTCGGTGAAGTGCAGGGATTCGGCCGAGGCGTCGGCGAGGAGCGCGGCGCAGTGGGGCGCGTCGAGTTCGAGCCAGTCGAGGTCGGCGCCGAGCCGGTCGCGGAGTGCGGCCAGGGTGAGCCCGCTGCGCGCGCCCGCGTCGGCGAGCATGTGCGCCACCCGATCCGGCGGATAGCCGGGGTCGACCGGCACGAAGGCCGCCCCCGATTTCGCCACCGCCCAGACCGCGACCACAGCCTCGGGCGAGCGCGGCAGCGCCAGCACCACCCGGTCGCCCGGGCCCAGCCCCCGGGCCACCAGCACCCGCGCCAAGCGGGTGGATCGCTCGTCGAGCTCGGCATAGGTCAGCGACTGCGCGCCCGCGCGCAGTGCTATCCCAAACGGATTACCCTCCGCCGCCGCGGCCAGCAGCTGGGGCAACAGTCGGATCCGTGGGTCGCGGCGGCCATGCGTGTTTCTCGCCTGACCCACCGCAGAAACATCGGCGCGCACCGGTTCCTACTCTCAGCCTCGATTCGCCTTCCCACACGAGCGAACTGAATACCGCGTTCCGAGTGGGTCGGCAACACGTAGGCGTGTCGGCAGGCCGAAATTCCGGTCGTGTCGTGGTCAGGCGGACAGCAGGCCGAGGTCTCGGCGACCGGAACCGACCACCGGGGCGGGGTCGGTGGCGAGGACCCGGTGCAGCAGTTCGTGATAGACGTCGCGGAAGTCGACGGTCACCTTCAGGTCGCCATTGTCGAGGTCGGTGAGGCTGGGCTCGTCGCCGTGGAAGCCGCCCGCCACGGACGCCCCGGCCAGGAAGACGGGTCCGGCGGTGCCGTGATCGGTGCCCTGCGAGGCATTGGCGGCCACCCTGCGGCCGAACTCGCTGTAGGCCATCAGCACCACATCACGGCCGCGCGGATGTGTCGAGAGGTCCTTCAGGAAGGCGGTGACCGCCTCGTCCAGGCGGCCCAGCAACTGTTCCTGGGTGTGCCGTTCGTCGGCGTGGGTGTCGAAGCCGCCCAGGCTGACCGAGTAGACGCGGGTGGGGACACCCGCCTTGACGCACTGGGAGACCAGGTCCAACTGGGCGGTCAGGGGGTTCGCGGCCGTCTTCCCGGGCGGCTTCAGCGACGAAAAGGTCTGTCGTACAGTCTGTTCGGCCTGATAGCCGGTGCAGACCCGGGCCCGCGCCGGGCTGTCGGCGGCGTCGGCGGCGGCCAGGCCGGACAGGGCCGCGGCCAAATCGGCGGACAGCGGCGCGGACGCTGGATCCAGCGCTGCCGCAGTGTGTTTCACGCCCATGGCGAGCTGGGGCAGGACGGGCCCGATATTGACCGCGCGGACCGGATCGTCACCGGTCGCGTCCAGCCAGCGGCCGATCCATCCGGTCTGCACCGGCTCGTCGGGTGAGGCCGTCTGCCAGATGTCCATGGAACGGAAGTGGCTGTGGTCGGGTTTGGGATACCCGACTCCGCGCACAATGGCGAGGGTGCGGTCGCTCCACAGGCCGGACAGGCCTTTCAGGGCCGGGTTGAGGCCCAGCTGGTCATCCAGACGCAGGACTTCCTCGGGGCGGTAGGACAGCTCGGGGCGGGCGTCGTGATAGGCGTTGTCCGCGTACGGAATCACGGTGCTGATGCCGTCATTGCCGCCGTAGAGGGTGAGCACCACCAGGACTCCGGAACCGGCGGCCAGCGGGGTGGTGACGGCGCGCTGCTGCAGTTCGTCCCAGGTGATCACGGAGCCGCCGGCCACTCCGAGCGCGCCCAGCACGCCGGTGCCGACCAGGAACTGTCTGCGACTGAATTGCGGCATGGTGGTGTGGCTTTCAGCTGGTGAGGTATTCGGGCGTATTGATGGCGAGCGCGGCCAGCCGGGGCGGCTGATCGACGGCGGTCGCGAGCACGGCGGCGCTGCGGTCGGACCAGGAGCCGACGCCGAGCAGGTAGGCGGTGGCGTCCAGGCGGTCGGCTCGGCCCGCCTGCGTGATCGGCGACAGGTCGGCCTGCTTCATCAGATCCATTGCCGCCGTGAGCCGTATCTGCGCGGCGGCACTCGACATCCAGCCCTGCCCGCGTGGCCAGCCGCCGACGGTGGGCGGGTAGAAGGGCAGCTGGCCGAGTTTGCGCAGCGTCCCGGCGAGGGCGCGGGCATCGGCGTCCGCGGTCAGCGGGATCCTGAAGGCCCGCACGGCGGCGATCAGCCATTCGACCGGTCCGTGGACGACGGTGTCGCGGGCGGTGGTGAATTCGGGATCGGTGCAGACGGCGGTCACCAGGGCGGACAGGTCCCGACCGGGGCCGTAGGCGGCGGTCAGGCGGTTCAGGGCGGCATCGGAGGGCGGATCGTCGGAGGCCAGCTGCTGCCACAGTCGCCCGGCGACGAACCGCGGGGACTCCGGGCGGGCGAGCACGGCATCGCAGAACGACCGGGCGTCCAGTGCACCCGTCGCGCCCAGCACGGTCTTCGCTCCGGTGTCGTGGCGCTCGACGTCGAAGGTGGCCGCACCGCCGGTGATGGTCCAGCCGGTCAGGGCCCGGGCGCCCTCGCGGACATCGGTCTCGGTGTAGCCATTGCCGTGGCCGAGCGCGAAGAGTTCCATGAACTCGCGGGACAGGTTCTCGTTGGGCGCCTTCGCGGTATTCGCGACGCCGTCGAGCCAGCGCAGCATGGCCGGATCGGTGAGCATGGCATAGGCGAGCGCGGAGAAGTCACCCGCGCCGCCGGCCCGCAGCGTCCGGTTCTGCGCGGCCATCTCGGCGGCATTGCGCACCTTGGTGGCCGAGGTGGCGAAGTGGTTGTGCCACAGCAGGGTCAGCTTCTCCCGCACCGGGACCCGGACGGCGGCCATGCGCCGCAGCCACCACCAGGTGAGCGTGTCCAGCTGACCGGTGATCTGCGCCTGGTACTGCTTGCGGGCCTCGGTCGTCGCGCCCTTGCCGAGCGGGGCGGGCGGGACCAGCTCCGGCACGGGGGTGGCACGAGCGCCCGGATCGGCCTCGGGGTCGGCGGTCAGCGCGGCGCGCAGGTAGCCCGCCACATCCGAGACCGCGTCGATCTCTGGCCCGGTCGCCCCGAACCCGGTCCGGCGCAGCACCCGCGCGGTACGCATCCACTCCGCAGACTTGCCCATGTCCCCGAGTATCGAGCGCCCGCGTGCCCGTTCAGCCGGTCGGGCGCGAAGTTTCAGGCAATCTTCAGTCTCCGACCGGCCCGCGGACCGCGTGCAGCAGCGGCGCGCGACCGTTGCCCGGCGGCAGATCGGCCAGCGGTTCGCCGAGGTACTCCTCGAACAATCCCGACAGCGACCGCAACTCGACCGTGTCGAAACCCACTGACCGCAGCAGGTTCTCGATCTCCTCCGGTTCGAAGAAACTCAGCCACGGCTCGTTCATCGCCGCGATCCGCTCGGCCCGCGCCCGCACCGCCGCACGCTCCTCGTCCGTGCTTCCCCCGCTCAGGTAGTCGAGCACGACATGCACCGGCTGCCCCTGCCCCGCGATGAACCGCAGGGTCCCCTCGATCGCTTCCTGGGTCAGATACATGACCACGCCGAGCCAGACGAACACCGCCGACCGCTCGCGATCGAACCCGGCGGCAGCCAATCCCGCTGCCAGCGTGCCGGTTTCGAAATTCACCGGAACGAACGTGAGCGACTCCGGAATCTCGATCCCGGCCTGCGCGAGCCTCTCACGCTTCCACTCCTGCGTGTCCGGATGGTCGACCTCGAACACCCGCAGACCGGGATACGGATTCCGATACCCGAACGTATCCAGACCCGCCCCCAGAATCACCACCTGCGTGGCCCCGTCGGCCACCGCCCCGGCCACCACCTCCTCGGCGAACCGAGCCCGCGCCCCCAGGAAGTACCGCCGCACCCGCTTCTGCGGATCGTTCCCGCCCGGCCGATCCAGCGTCGCGGTATCCAGATCCCCGACCCGATCCGCCGTCATCCCCAGGATCCGCGCCGCCAGCGGATCGGTGAACACCCGAGGCTCCCCCGAAAGCTGGTGATAGGCCCGCGCATACGCGGTAGCCAAGGCCGTCCAACTCGCCCTACCGGTTTCCATGGGCTCAGCCTAGAACCGTCCCTGGCCGTCGGAACTATGACAAACAACTCGCCTAGTCTTCGGCTGTGGATGTATTGAGCCCGAAGGCGCTGTTGTTCGATGTGCAGGGGACCGCTACCGATTTCCATTCGACCATCCGGCGGGCGGCCGAGGCCGCGCTCGGGGGTGACCGGCCGGGAGAGGACTGGGGCGCGTTCGTGAACGAGTGGCGGGCCGCGTATTTCACGGAGACGTCCCAGCGGCCGGAGCAGGGGCCCTGGGTGAGCGTGGCCTCGGTGTACCGGAAGACGCTGGACCCGCTGCTCGAGGCGAGGGGGATCTCGGTCGGGGTGGCGGAGCGGGACGAGCTGGCCCGGGCGTGGGCTCGGCTGGACCCGTGGCCGGATACGGTGGCGGGGCTGCGACGATTGCGGGAGCGGTTCACGCTGGCGACGCTGTCGAACGCGGATGTCAGTGCCGTGGTGGAGATTTCGCGGCACGGGGAGCTGCCGTGGCATGCCGTGTTCGCGGCGGAGATGGCCGGGGTGTTCAAGCCGGATCCGCGGACCTACCGGCTCGCGGCGCGGTATCTGGGGCTGGAACCGGCCGAGATCATGATGGTGGCCAGCCACAAGTACGACATCCGGGCGGCCGGCGAGCTCGGATTCCGGACGGCGTTCATCACGCGCCCCCTGGAGTACGGCGATCCCGAGCTCGGCGATGCGGAGTTCTCGGACGAATTCGATATCAATGCCGTGGATTTCCTCGACCTGGCCGACCAGCTCGGCTGCTGAGGGCACCGGGGTCTCCTACAGTGGCAAGTGGACGTCTCGATACGGGGAGGATCCGACTTGTCCACAACGCTTGTGAAGGGTCAGAACGGACCGCTCACCGCGCCGGAGGTGGTGGTTTCCGTCCGGGTCGCGGCGGCCGCCGCGCTGTCCGCGCTGCTGGTTACCGAGCACGGGAAGGTGCGCTCGGACGCCGATTTCGTGTTCTACAACCAGCCGGCCGGGCCAGGAGTGCGGCTGCGGAACGGGGTGGCGGGGCAGCCCGCCGAACTGTCGGTGGCGCTGACCCAGGTGCCCGCCGACATCACCCAGATCCGGGCTGTGATCACGCTCGACGAGGCGGGGTCCACCTTCGGCCGGATCGCGCCGCCGATCGCGCTGGTCTCCGATCGGCACGGGAACCCGCTGTACGAGTACAAGATCGAGGACCTGCACAGCGAATCGATCGTGATCGCGGTGGAGCTGTACCGGCGGTATGGCAACTGGAAGGTGCGCGCGGTCGGCCAGGGCTATGCGGGCGGCTTCGAGGCCCTGGTCACCGACCACGGGGTCACCGTCGAGGAAGCGCCGCCCGCCGAGACCCGCACCACTGTGCCGCCTCCGCCGCCGTACCCCACGGCCTACCCGCCGCCGGTCGAGCCGACCTATGTCACGCCGAACTCGCCGTATCCCATTCAACCGCCACCAACTTCGCCATATCCCACTCAGCCGCCGGGTTCGCCGTATCCCGCCCAGCCCCAGCAGTATTCGGCGTATCAGGTCCCGCCACCCCCGAACCCCGCGCCGCCGACCGGTGACGGCGGGCTCCCACGCGGGCGACCGGTGAATCTGTCCAAGGGCCAGCGCGTCACCCTCCGCAAGGACGGCGGTGTCGCGCTGACCCGGATTCGGATGGGGCTCGGATGGGACCCCGCCCGGCAGGGCGGACTGTTCGGGCGGCGACCGGTGAACATCGACCTGGATGCCTGGGTGGCCCTGTTCGCCGACCGGCACCTGGTGGACGTGGCCTACTACGGGCAGCTGACGTCCAAGGACGGCTCCATCCGGCATTCGGGCGACAACCTGACCGGCGAGGGCGCCGCCGGGGACGACGAGGTGATCCTGGTCGACCTGAGTCGTGTGCCACGCCAGGTGAATACGCTGCTGTTCATCGTCACCTCGTATCAGGGCCACACCTTCGAGCAGGTCAGCAATGCCTACTGCCGGCTGATCGACGACATCACGCAGGCCGAGCTGGCCCGGTACGCGCTGGCGGGTGGCATGCCGTTCACGGCCATCGCCATGGCCAAGGTGTTCCGCGCGAACGGCGAGTGGGCCCTGCAGGCCATCGGAGAGGGCTTCCAGGCCAAGCACCCGGGCGAGGCCGTGCCGCAGCTGGGCCGCTTCATCAGCGTCTCCTGACAACGCGACGCCCGACGAAAACGGGGCGCGTCCGGACCGGACGTGCCCCGCCGCCAACCGAACCGGGAATCAGGCGCCGTAACGCAGCACCACGAAGTTGTCGCCCTGCGCGGGATCCCTGGTGGTTCCTGCCACCACGATCTCGCCATTCGCCTGCAGCGCCAAGGCATTCCCGTGATCGGCCGCCGTCCCGAGGTCGGTGCTCACCTTGCCGTCCGCACCGAAGCCGCTGTCGGGCTTGCCGTCGGAGGTGTAGCGGGCCAGCGCGATATTGTCCCCGGTGGCGGTGCCGCTGCTGGTGCCGACGACGACGATCTTGCCGTCGTGAGCCAGCGCCACCGCCGCCGCGACATCGGCCTTGCCGCCGAAGTCCGTGACGGCCTTGCCATTCTCACCGAAACCGCTGTCCAGCTTGCCATCCTGCGTGTACCGCACCACCAGGAAGTTGTCACCCTGGACCGGGTCCTTGGTGCTGCCCACCACCACGATCTTGCCGTCGGACTGCACCGCCACCGCATTACCGTGATCCGCGGCGGTGCCCAGATCCGTGCTCACCTGACCACCCACGCCGAACCCTGGGTCCAGCTTGCCGTCGGAGGTGTAGCGGGCCACCGCGATATTGTCCCCGGTGGTGGTGCCGATGCTGGTGCCCGCGACCACGATCTTCCCATCCGATTCCACGACAACGGATTTCGCCGTGTCCGCCTTGCCGCCGAAGTCGGTGGACACCTTGCCACTGTCGCCGAAACCCCTGTCCAGCTTGCCATCCGGCGTGTACCGCACCACGACGAAGTTGTCGCCCTGCACCTGGTCCCGGGTGCTGCCCACCACTACGATCTTGCCGTCGGACTGCACCGCCACCGCATTACCGTGATCCGCGGCGGTGCCCAGATCGGTGCTCACCTGTCCGCCGGTGCCGAAGCCGCTGTCCAGCTTGCCATCCGAGGTGTAGCGCGCCAGCGCGATATTGTCGCCGGTGGTGGTGCCGTGGCTGGTGCCCACCGCGACGATCTTGCCGTCGGACTGGAGGGCGATCGCGCTCGCCACATCGGATTTTCCGCCGAAGTCGGTGGTCACCTTGCCGCCGGCGCCGAACCCGTTGTCCAGCTTGCCATTCGAGGAGTAGCGGACCACGGCGAAGTTGTCGCCCTGGGCCGGATCCAGGGTGCTGCCGGCGACGACGATCTTGCCATCGGGCTGCACCACAACGGCATTCGCGTGATCTGCCTGCGACCCTAGATCGGTGGTGACCTTGCCGCCGTCACCGAACCCCGTGTCCAGCGTGCCCGCGGACACCGAACTGCCCTGCGCGCCCGAGCAAGCGCTGATGGCGAGCCCGACGATGGCCAGGAAGACCAGTAACAGCAGGGATTTCGGTGTGACGCCGAACCGTCGTGACGTAAGCAACATGTGAGCTACCTCGTTTCAGCAATGGAAGGGGGTAGAGCAGCACAGCTTGGAACCACGAAAACTACGACAGTATGGCCGCAATCAGCATCCGGCCGGACCCGGATGAACCTGTTCACTGCGGCACACCGGCGACTCGCCGGAAAACCCGGCCGGACGAACCGGCCGGGTCCAGAACTCAGAGGAACTTGCCGACCTGCGCGGCCGCCTCGACGGGATGCCCGGCCTGGATCGGGTGACCGAGCGCCTGCACCTTCCAGATGCCGTCCTCGCGGTGCACTTTCGCCACCACCATGCCGGTGTGCGGGCCGCCCGAGCTGAGGTTGGACCGGGTGAGTTCGGCGCTGTTCGTGCCGTCGATCAAGCGCCAGAAGGCATTGCGCACCCGCTCGAAGGTGTGCCCCGCGTAGGAGGTGATGACGAAGACGATGGCGGTGACATGCGAGCCGACCCTGGTCAGGTCGACGGTGATGACCTCGTCGTCGCCCTTGCCCTCACCGGTGAGGTTGTCGCCGGAGTGCCGGATGGCGCCGTCCTTGGTCACCAGCTGGCCGTAGTACGCGGCGTCCACCAGATCCTGCCCGGCGTACACCAGGGCCGAGGCGTCCAGATCGATCTCGGCCGGGCGCGAACCCCATTTGTGCTGCACCTGGACAGGATCCCAGCCCAGCCCCATCTTGACGAAGCTCAGGTCGGCGCCCTGCCGCCGCAGCGCGACGGTGTCGCCGACCCGCAGCACCGGCGCGATGACCGGCGCGGCCGAGCGCGCCGGCCGCGGCGAGGTGCTGATCGACACGCCGTGATCGGCGAGCAGTGCCGCGAAGCCGCCGGGATGGCCGAAGCCGACCGCCCGGGCGTACCAGCCGTGGTCGCCGCGGTCCAGATCCACGGCCGCCACCGTCGATTCGTTGCCGAGGCCGTCGATCACGTACTCGTACAGCGGGATTCCGCGCTCGTCCGCGATGCCGATGTGCGGGGCGGGATAGTCGCCGAGGCGGCCGTCGCGGTCGTCCAGAGTGACCACGATGCGGATGTGCGCCACCCCCTGCGGGATCGACGCCAGGCTGACGGCGAAGGCGTTCTGCCCGGGCACCAGCTGGATGCCGGGGCCCGCGGGATGGTTGTAGAAGATCAGGTCATTGTCGTCGCGGACGGCGCCACGATCGGTGAGGAGCAGCGCGGCCAGATCGATACCCGCGCTGAAATGCACCGTCACGGTGATATCCGCGACGCCCAGTTCACCGGTCTGCCCTTGGGTTAGAAGTGCGGCCACGCTCCCACTCTATGGGAACCCGGGGTCACCCGGACGAAACGAAGCGATATCGCTTTACGCGCGCGAACTTTAGGGCATGTCACACCGTCAGGCCATCCCCCGGTGAATCGTTTTATGCCACAACACGAATCGGTCGCATGATCAGTAACTTACGAGTACCCTACTCCGCAGTAGCCTGCGGGGCTACCGTCCAGTGGGGGACAAGCAGGCACCACTGGACACCAGCAGACTGTTCGTCATCGGGGTCGGGCGCCGACGGGCATGAAAATGTAAGGGACTGTTTTGGTTCAGTCGGATGCACCGGTCGTTCGCCGCGCCACCGAAGCCGACATCGAGGACATGGTCCGGGTACTCGCCCTGGCCTTCGAGTCCGACGATCCGATCGAGGACTATGTCTTCCCCGATCCCGTGGTCCGCCGCCGGCGCGCGCCCGGCATGCTTCGCGTTCTGATCAAACACCGCTACCTGCCCGCCGACGCCGCGCTGGTGGCAGAGGTGGAAGGCCGGATCGTCGGCGTGTCGCTGTGGATCCCGGACGGCTACCGCAATCCGGCATGGCGGGAAGCCATTTCGGGCCCGCAGCTGCTGTGGGCCATGGGTGTCGGTGCGACCAAGCGCGGCATCGAGGTGGATGCCGCCATCGCCCGCACCGCGCCCGCCGAACCGCACAACTATCTGGTCTATATGGGCGCGGAACCCCAGGCGCAGCGGGCGGGTGTGGGCCGCGCGCTACTGGCCCGGCTCACCGCCGAATCCGACGCGCACGGCCGCGCGCTGTGCGGAATCTGCAAGGACGAGAACGTCGCCTACTACGAGACGGTCAATTTCGAGCAGGTCAGCCGGACCCGAATCGGGAGTAGCGGTCCGGACATGAACTTCGTGCTGCGTCCGCCGACGCGCGTCAGCGCCGGCTGACGTCGGCAGCGGGCGCCCGGATCGTGGATCACGACCCGGGCGGCTCCGCAGTGCCTCGGGGGGATCGCCAGGTTCGTTTCTGTTTTGCCGAGGAGACGTAGTGTCTGACATTGCCATTGTCGGAATCGGATGCCGCTATGCCGGTGGTATCGATTCACCGGAATCGTTCTGGGACTTCATCATCAACAAGGGCGACGGGGTCGTGGAGATCCCGTCAGGTCGGTGGGACTACCGCCGCTTCTACGACCCGGACAAGCGCACGCCGGGGCGCATGTACACCAAGCGCGCCGCGTTCATGACCGGCGATCCGTGGGCCTTCGACCCCGAATTCTTCGGCATCTCACCGCGCGAGGCCGCCGCCATGGACCCCCAGCAGCGGCTGGTGCTCGAGGTCGCCTGGGAGGCACTGGACGACGCGGGCATCGCCGGTCGCGTCTCGGGTGCGCCGATCGGCGTCTACGTCGGGGCCTTCACCCTCGACCAGATGGGCACGTCCCTGACCAATGCGACGCTGCCCTGGGTGGACATGCATACCCCGGCAGGCGCGTCGTACACGATGATCTCCAACCGGATCGCGTACGCGCTCAACATGATCGGCCCCGCCCTGACGGTGGACACGGCGTGCTCGTCGTCGCTGGTGGCCTTCCACCTGGCCTGCCAGGGGCTCGAGAACGGCGACTGCACCGTGGCGCTGGCCGGCGGCGTCACCCTGATGTTGTTGCCCGAGACGTTCGTGTCCATGTGCAAGGGCGGCTTCCTGGCCGCCGACGGCCGCAGCAAGCCCTTCGACGCAAGCGCGGACGGCTACGGGCGTGGCGAGGGCTCGGGCATGGTGGTCCTGAAGCGGCTCGAAGACGCCGAACGCGACGGGGACCGGATCTACGCGGTGGTCAAGGCGACCGGGTCCAACCAGGACGGGCGCACCACCGCCATCACCGTGCCCAATGCCGACCTTCAGGAGGCCCTGGCGAAGTCGGTGACCGAACGGGCGGGCATCGCGCCGCACGAGGTCACCTACGTGGAGGCGCACGGGACCGGCACGCCGGTCGGCGATCCGCTCGAGCTGCGGGCCATCGGCCGCGCCTACGGACGGGTCGGGGACCGTACCGGACCGCTGGGCGTGGGCTCGGTGAAGGCGCAGCTCGGGCACACCGAGGCGGCCTCGGGCATCGCAAGCGTCATCAAGTCGGCGCTGGCCATCACCCATCGCACGATCGCCCCGCAGGGCTGGCTCGACGAGCCCAATCCCGACATCCCCTTCGAGGAGCTCGGCCTGGCGCTGCAGCTGGAGGCCCAGCCGGTCGCGGCGGGTACGCGAATGACCATCGCGGTCAACGGCTTCGGATACGGCGGCACCAACGCGCACGCCATCCTCCAGGAGTACATCCCGGCGGAGGCTCCCGCCCGTGAGCCCGGACACCATGGCGTGCTGCCGATCTCGGCCCGCAACGACATCGCCGCTCGCGCACTGGCCCGCGGCTTCGCCGAGCTCATCGCGGCGGGCGCCGACCCCGCCCGACTGGCCGAGGCGGCGTGGACGCGCCGCCACCACCACCCTGTGCGCGCGGGCCTGACCTTCGGTGACGACGCCGAGCTGGTGCGGACCCTGGTGGACTTCGCCAATGGCGAGGGCCGAACCGCCAAGGTGATCGCGCGCAAGGTGCCCGAACCGGTCTTCGTCTTCACCGGCATGGGACCGCAGTGGTGGGCCATGGGCCGCCAACTGCTCACCGCCGGTGGCACTTTCGCCGCCGAGGCCGAGCGGATCGACGCCGTGTTCCGGGAGATCTCGGGCTGGTCCATCGTCGAGGAGCTGCTGCGGCCCGAGGAGGAGTCGCGGGTCACCTCGACCGCGGTCGCCCAGCCTGCCAACTTCCTCATCCAGGTGGCGTTGGTCGCGCTGCTCGACGAGCTCGGCATCCGGCCCGCCGCCGTGGTCGGCCACAGTGTCGGCGAGGTGTCGGCCGCCTATGTCACCGGGATGCTCTCACTGCGGGACGCGCTGCTCGTCAGCTATCACCGGGCGCGGTTGCAGGCCACCACGGCCGGTTCGGGCGGCATGCTCGCCATCGGCCTGCCACAGGCCGCGGCCCTGGAGCTGATCGACGGCGATGAGCTGGTCAGCATCGCGGCGATCAACAGCCCGAGCGCGGTCACCCTGGCCGGCCATGAGCAGCGGCTCGACGAGATCGCCGAATCCCTCACCGAGCAGGGTGTTTTCGCGCGCCGACTACAGGTCGAGGTGCCCTACCACAGCTACCTGATGGACCCCATCCTCGACGAGCTGCGCACGGCGCTGGCCGATCTGACGCTCGCCGATCCGCGAATTCCGCTGTGGTCCACCGTGACCGGGACCCGGGTCACGGCGGGCGATTGGGACGCCGAATACTGGTGCGCCAATGTGCGACAGCCGGTGCGCTTCGCCGACGCCGTCACCGAGCTGGTGAGCGCGGGCAGCCGGGTGTTCCTCGAGGTCGGCCCGCATCCGGTGCTGGGCGCCAACATTCGCGAAATCCTCATCGGCGCGGGTGAGACCGGCACCACCGTCGCCACCTTGAATCGCAAGCAGGCCGACGACGAGAGCGTCCGGCAGACCGTCGCGGGCCTCTACACCGCGGGCGTGCTCGATATCGACGCTCTCTTCGGCGCGGTCGTCACCCCGCACGTGGACCTGCCGCGCTATCCGTGGCAGCGCACCCGGCTGCGCGTCGAACTGCCGGGCCTGCAACAGCTCAAGTACGGCACCCCCGGCGGCTACCGCATGCTCGGCGATCCGATGCTCGAGGACCCGACCACGGCCTGGCGCATCCAGCTCAGCGTGGGCGATCTGCCGTGGCTGGCCGACCATGTGGTGGGCGGCTCCCGGATTCTGCCCGGCGCGGCCTATCTGGACGCGGCGCTGAGCGCGGCGGCGCTGCGCACCGAGTCCACCCGGGTGGCCGTCGAGGATGTCCGCTTCCTCGCGCCACTGGTGGTGGACGAGGGCATGGCCCCGGTGGTGGAACTGCACGTGGAGGAATCCACGCGGCGGTTCACGATTCGCTCCCGCGAGCCCGCGGGCATCAACTGGACCATCAATGCCACCGGCCGGCTGGTCGAGGGCGTGTACGAGCCGACCAAGGCCGACCTGCCGGCGCTCGAGGAGATGCTGGCCATCGACCCGGACGCCTACTACACCGCCTTCGCCGCACGCGGCCTGGACTACGGCCCGGCCTTCCGCCGCGCCACCGAGCTGCGGGTGTCCGGCAATACCGTGGTCGCCACCCTGGACGCCGCCATCGCCCGTGACAGCGGCCACCTCGCCCACCCGGCCGTGGTCGACGCGGCCGTGCAGTGCTTCGGCGCGGTCCTCGCCGCCGCGCCGAATGCCGAACGGGGCGCGCTGGTTCCGGTCGCGGTGGAAGGGGTGCGGGTGTTCGCACCCATCCCCGACCAGGTGACCGTGGTCGCGCGGCTGCACAGCGGCGACGATCTGACCTGCGACTACGACCTGCTCGACGCCGAGCGGAACGTGATCATGCGGATCATCGGGCTGCGGCTGGGTGCCATCAACCCGGATCGCGGTGCGCTGCAGCGGCTCACAGACTACTTCTACGAAGACCGCTGGGACATGCGGGAACCCGTGGACACCAGCGCGCTGCCGTCCCCCGACACGGCGTACACCCTCGCCATCGACCTCGCCACCAGGGCCGGTTCCCGTGCCGGTTTCATCGCGGGCACGACGGCCCACGGTGAGGTGCTCCCGGTCGGCGATCCGACCCGCGAGGACCTGGAAGCCGTGGTGCGTGAACGACTTCAGCAGATCGTGGCACTGAGCGGCGTCGAGCGCACGCACGTCGTCCTGGTGGCGGGTTCGGAATACACCGACCTGGACGCGCTCTGGACGTTGCGCCGGATCGCGGTGACGATCGAGGGCTTCCTCGAGGACTGGCTGCAGCAGCGGGGCGCCGAGATCCCCATGACCGGTGACGGCTCCCTGCACGTCTCCCTGGTCACCGAGCGCGCCTTCGCGCACCCGGACGAGGATGCCGCGCCCGACCCGGCCCACGCCGCCCTCGCCGGCGCCCGCCGGGTGCTGCTCAATGAGCAGTCGCGGCTGCGCTGGCGACTGATCGATGTGGATCCCGAGGTGGCCGAGGCGGATCTGGCCGCCGAGCTCGCCATCGCGGGCGCGTTCACCTACGACCACTCCGACGAGGTGGTGCTGCGCAACGGCCTGCGCTGGGTGACGGTGGTCGCGGCCACCCTGCCCGAGCGGCTGGAGGCCCTGGACCGGGCCGAACCGCTCACCGATCCGGAGGCGAATTTCCGTCTGGAGCTGCCGAAGTCGCGGGTGCTGTCCCGGATGGCGTGGCGGCGCTGCGACCGGCGCGCCCCGGGCGCGACCGAGGTCGAGGTGCGGATCCTGGCCATCGGACTGGGCTACAAGGACCCGCTGAAGGTCATCGGCGTGCTCGGCGAGCGTGAAATGGCGGGCACCTTCTACGGCACCGAACCCGGTATGGAGGCCGACGCCGTCGTCGTCCGCATCGGTGCGGACGTCGACAATGTGGCCGTCGGCGATCGGGTGTTCCTGACTTCCAAGGCCATGTTCTCCCGCTTCCACACCACCGACGCGGACCTGATCACCCGGGTCGCCGACAGCACCGAGGTCGGCCAGTGCACGAGCACCGTGGCCTTCGCCACCGCCGAGCACTCGCTGCTGGAGCTGGCGCGGGTGCAGGCGGGTGATGTGGTGCTGGTGCACGGCGCGGCGGGCGGCGTCGGCTCGGCGGCGGTGCAGATCGCGAAACTGCACGGGGCCACCGTGATCGGCACCGCGAGCAGTGACGAGCGCCGGGCCTACGTCCTGTCGCAGGGCGCGGACCACGCGCTGGACTCCCGTTCGCTGAACTTCGCCGACGACGTCCTCGGCCTCACCGACGGCCGGGGCGTGGACGTGGTGATCAGCACCGCGCCCGGGGAGATCCTGCGCCGGAACTTCAAGGCGGTGGCCGAGTTCGGGCGCATCGTGGAGATCGGCAAGGCCGACATCTACACCGGCGGCGTGCTCGACCTGGGGTACTTCGACAAGAACCTCTCCTACCATTCCTTCGACCTGGACCGCATGCTCGCGCTCAAGCGCAAGCCCACCGGAAAACTCGTGCGGGGCGTGCACGAGAAGCTCGCCGCCGGGATCTACCGGTACCTGCCCTACGAGCTGTACGACGCCGCCGACGTGGCCAGGGCCTTCGAGGACGTGGCCCGGTCGGCGCACTTCGGCCGCATCGCGGTGAGCCTGGAATCCGAAGCGCCGCAGGTGCGCCCGATGATTCCGGCGGTCACCGTGGATCCGGCGGCGCAGTACCTGATCACCGGTGGCTTCGGCGCCTTCGGCCTGGCCATGGGCCGCTGGCTGGTCGGGCTGGGCGCCCGGCGGCTCACCCTGCTCGGGCGCGGCGGCCCGCGCACCGAGGCCGCCCGGACCCAGCTCGCCCTCTGGCAGGAGCAGGGCGTCGAGGTGGTCGAGGAGCGGGTGGACGTCACCGACGGCTACGCCATGACCGCGGTGATCGCGCGGGCGCACACTGCCGAGCACCCGCTGCGCGGTGTCTTCCACACCGCGGGCAGCCTCGACGACAAGCGCGTACCCGATATGAGCCGGGACAGCCTCGCCACCGTGTACCGGCCCAAGGCCGAGGGCGTGATCGCGCTGCGGCGCGGCATCGAGGCCGCCGGGGCCGAGCTCGACATGTTCGTACTGTTCTCCTCCGGCAGCAGCATTTTCGGCAGCATCGGCCAATACGCCTACACCGCGGCCAATCTCGCGCTCGATGCCACCGCGGACGTGGTGGTGCGGCAGGGCGGCACCGCGCTGGCGGTCGGCTGGGGCCACATGTCCGGCGGCGGGATGGCCGAGGACGAGTACGTGTCCCGCTACCTGCGCACCGCCGGATTCGATCCGATCAGCATGGAGGAGGGCGCCGAATACCTGGAGAAGGCACTGGAACTCGGCATCCACCACCAGGCGTCCATCATTCCCATCGACTGGTCCCGGGTGGCCGCCACGGTGTCCTGGTACGCCATGACCGGGCGCACCGCCGAGCGCGTCGCCGGCGCCGCCGAGGACAATTCGGCCGCGTCGCATCTGGTGGCGGCACTGCGAGCGCTCGACGAGCAGAAGCGCGCCGACGTGGTGGCGCACATGCTGGCCGAACAGCTGGCGGTGGTCATGGGCGTCGACGCCGACTCCATCGATCTGACCGTGCCGGTGCCGGAACTGGGCCTGGACTCGCTGATGGCGGTGGAATTCGGTGCGCTGGTGAGCAAGACGCTCGGCGTGGACTTGATGTCGATGAAGGTCGGCCGGTCCTTCACCCTCCAGCAGGCCGGCGCCCGCGCGGCCGAACTCCTGGTCGGCGGCACTGCGGCGGCGACCGGCGAGGCGGTGCCGGCATGAGCGAGTCGGCACGCGATCTGGCCCGGAAACTCCTGGCGGGCAACGGGATCAAAGAGACGACAGCCACGGGCAACGCGGTGCCGCACCCGGTGTCCACCGGGATCGCACCGGTGGGCCGCACCGCTGCCACGCGCACCCCGCGCGGTCCCGGCCGCCAGTTCGCCGATCACCCCGACGTCGCCGCAGCCGTGGTGAAGCGGGCCGCCATCGCCGCCCTCTACGGGCAGTCGGGGATGCCGAACCCGGTGTTCCTGCCACGAACCGGCCCGAACGACACCGTGATCCGGGCCCTGGACACCGACCTGGTGAACTTCAGCGCCTACAACTACCTGGGATTGTCCAGCCACCCCCGGGTGGTGCGGGCCGCCAAGGACGCGCTCGACCAGTACGGCGCGTCCGCGTCGGCCAGCCGGATCGTCTCCGGTGAGATCCCGCTCTACGGCGAACTCGAACAGCGGCTGGCCGGGATCTACGACGTGGGCGACGCCATGGTGACCACCAGCGGCTATCTCACCAATGCCGGGGTCATCGGCTTCCTGCTGCGCGAGGGCGATGTGGCGTTCTGCGACAGCCTGATTCACGGCAGCGTGGTGTCGGGCACGCAGTGGGCGGGTTGCCGCCGGATCAACTTCCGGCACAATGACCCGGACTCGCTGCGGTCGGTGCTGAAGATGTCGCGCTCCGGGTTCGACCGGGCAATGGTGGTGATCGAGGGCCACTACTCCATGGACGGCACCGTCGGCCGCGTCGCCGAACTCGCCGCCGTCGCACGGGAATTCGACTGCGCTGTCATGGTGGACGAGGCCCATTCGCTCGGCGTCTTCGGACCCACCGGGCACGGCATTCGCGAGCACTACGGCATGGCCGGGGCGGATGTGGACATCTGGATGGGCACGCTGTCCAAGGCGCTGGGCAGCGTCGGCGGGTTCATCGCCGCCGACGCCGATCTCATCGGAGCGATGAAGTCGAGCGCGCCCGGCGTGGCCATGCTGACCGGGGGGCCCGTGCCCTCGGGCATCGCCGCGGCCCTGGCCGGGCTGGAGGTGCTGGAGGCCGAGCCGGAGCGGGTCACCCGGCTGTGGGAGAACACGCGCCTGTTCGATGCCGCGTTACGGGAGCGAGAGCTGAATCTCGGTGACTCCCAGGGCACCCCGATCCTGCCGGTGATCGTGCCGGGCGAGATCCGGGCCGGATTCGTCTCGGCCCACCTGCTCCAGCACGGCGTGTACGCCGGGGCCATTTCGGCCCCGGCGGTCCCGGTGAGCAAGGAGCGGCTGCGCTTCTTCATCACCTCCGAACACACACGGCAGCAACTGCTCTCGACGGCCGACCTGCTCGCCGAGGCGATTGCCATATCCGGTCAGCTGCCCGCCGACATGGCGGGCTGACGCACGCTCGCGCGCTGTGGGCGGAGCGCGAACACCGCCCACAGCAGCAGGCCCAGCATGGTTGCGACGACGCCGATCTCGCACACCAGCGCCCAGCCGCCCGCCTCGTAGGCCACGCCGGCGGTCACCGAACCGGCGACACCGCCCAGGAAGTAGGTGACCATGTACGCGGTCGTCAGGCGGCTGCGGGCGGCCGGATCGAGGGCGTAGATGGCGCTCTGATTGGTCAGATGCGCGCCCTGGATGCCGAAGTCGAAGATCACCAGCGCGGCGATCAACGCGACCACGCCGTGCGCGCCCAAGGCCATCAGCGCCCAGCTCGCCAGCAGCACCAGCCAGGTCAGCGTGGTGACGCGGCGCAGGTGCCCGCGATCGGCCATCCGCCCGACCACCGGCGCGCCCAGCGCCCCGACCACGCCTGCCAGACCGAACAGGCCGATGGTGAATTCACCGTAGTGGTAATCGCTTCCGTGCGAGCCGGACAGCAGGAAGGCGATGGCCGTCCACACCGCGGAGAAGCAGGCCATGAGGATGAAGCCCAGCATCATGCGCTGCCGCAGCACCGCGTGCCGGCGGATCAGACCCAGGATCGAGGCCAGCACCTGCCGGTAGCTCTCGCCCGTGGCCGCCCGCGGCGTGGCGGGCGCGAGCAGGTACACGCTCACCGCCATCACCACCTGCAGTCCGGCCGCCACCAGCAGCACCGCCCGCCAGCCGCCCAGCTGCGCCACCGCCCCGGACAGCACCCGCGACAACAGGATTCCCAGCAGCAGTCCGCTCATGACCGTGCCGACCACCTGCCCGCGCCGGGCCGGATCGGCCAGCGCCGAGGCCCACGGCACCACCACCTGCGCGGCCGATGCCGCGACACCGGTGGCCACCACTCCCGCGAACAGCACCGCGAAATTGGGCGCGAAGGCCGAAACCAGCAGGGCCGCAACCGAGGCCAGCAGCAGCACCGGGACCATGCGGTGGCGGCGGAGGAAGTCACCCAGCGGCACCAGCAGGGCCAGACCGCACAGATAGCCGATCTGCGCGGCGCTGACCAGCAGGGCCGCGGTCGCGGTGGAGATGCTCAGATCCCCGGCGACCTGATGCAGCAGGGGTTGCAGGTAGTAGTTGCCGGCCGCGGAGGAGCCCGCGGTCACCGCGAACACCAGCACCGTCGTCCGGGTCAGCGCCGGGCCGGGCGCGGTCTCGGGCGCGGGCCGGGCAGGGGCCACGGTCATCGAATCAGTCACCAGTCCATGGTGGGTGCGCCGAGCAATCAACAAAAGCGATGGTTTTCGATACTGCCATCTCTGAGATTGATGACATCGGTAGGCTCGGCGTATGGAGTTGCGTCAGATCGAATGCTTCCTGGCCTGCTGCGACCATCGGTCCTTCACCGCCGCGGCCCGTGCCCTCAACCTGGTCCAATCGGCGGTCTCCACGAGCGTCGGCAAGCTCGAACACGAACTCGGGGTGCGCCTGTTCGACCGCACGCCACGCACCCTGGAGCTCACCGAGGCGGGCCGGGCCATGGTCGCCCCCGCCCGGGCGCTGCTGCGCGCCCGGCGTGACATCGTGGACGCCATCGACGCCGACCGCGGCGAGATCCGCGGCGAGGTGGTCATCGGCAACCTCATGAACATCCACAATTTCGACCTGGCGGGCATCATCGCCGAACTGCACCAGCGGTTCCCGGCCGTGACGTTGCAGATGCGGCAGAGCATCTCCGGCATGGCGGGCAATGTGGCCGGGCTGCGCGACAATTCGCTCGAACTGGCGCTGCTCGCAGGCGCGAGCAACGAATTCCCGGGCATCGCCACGCATCTCATCACCGAGGAGACCCTCGTACTGTGCACCGGCCCGGGCCATCCACTGGCGGGGCGTCCCTTCCGGGCCGCGGACCTGGAGGGCGCGCGCTACATCGACTTCCCACCGGGCTGGGGCATCCGCACCATCGCCGACGAGCTGTTTCCGGGCCGCGTTCCCGTCATCGAGGTAGCCGACCAGGCCTTCGCACTGGAATTGGCCGCCAAGGATTTCGGGGTGGTCCTCATCCCGAAGTCCGTCGCACTGCTCTTCCCCGGTGTGCCCCACTCCGAATTCGCACCCCGGCCGCTGCCCTGGAAACTGTGCGTCGGCCATGCCGTCGAGCGCACGCCGTCCAATGCGGCTCGTACCGTGATCGAGGCCCTCACAGCGAACAACAGGCTCAGGAAGCGGTGATCGCGGGCGGGCCGGTGACGGACAGCGGCGGGACGGGGCCGATATGGGGCTCGATCTCCACCAGGGACAGCTGACCGGTGCAGCCCTGACTCAGGCGGGAGGTGCCGCGATCGTCGGTCAGCGCGTTCGGGTTTCCGTGGCGGCAGAAGGCCGGGTCGGCCGGGTCCGGGTCGTACCAGGCGCCGGTCGACAGCTGTGCGACTCCGGGACGTACCGCGTCGCTGATGTCCAGTCCGGCCAGACAGCTGCCGCGGTCATTGAAGATCCGGACGATGTCACCCGCGGCGAGGCCGCGGACGGCGGCGTCGTCCGGATGCAGCCGGACCGGTTCGCGGCCGGAGATTTTCGTGGACTGGCTGTGCGCGCCGATATCCAGCTGACTGTGCAGCTTGGAACGGGGCTGGTTGGCCACCAGCTGCAGCGGGAACCGCGCCGCCAGCGGGCTGCCCAGCCACTCGTCGGGCTCGAGCCAGACCGGATGTCCCGGGCAATCGTCGTAGCCGAAGCCCGCGATGGTCTCGGAGAAGATCTCGATCCGGCCGCTCGGGGTCCGGAGCGGGTGCGCCGACGGGTCGGCCCGGAAGTCCGCGAACGCGATGTGCTCCTCGGCTTCGATGGGCAGGTCTATCGACTCCCCCGCCCAGAACGAGTCGTAGTCCGGCACCTCGTGACCGCGGTCGTGCAGCCGCTCGCGCCATTCGTCGTAGAGGTGGCGCAGCCACTCCCGCGTCGTCCGCCCCTCGGTGAATTCCTTTCCGACGCCCAATCTTTCGGCCAGCTCGCCGAACATCCAGTAGTCGTCACGGGCCTCGCCGTGCGGGCGAGTCAGGGCCGGCATCGGGAACAGGAAGCGGTCGCCCTCGCCGGAGCCGTAGTCGTCACGTTCGATCGTCATGGTCGACGGGAGCACGATATCGGCGTGCCGGGCGGTGGCCGACCAGAACGGATCGTGCACCACCACGGTGTCCGGGCGACCGAACGCGGTGCGCAGCCGGGCCAGATTCTGGTGGTGATGGAAAGGATTGCCACCGGCCCAGTAGACCAGCCGGATAGTCGGATACGTCCGGTGCTCGCCGTTGTATTCGTAAGGCGCGCCGGGGTTCAGCAGCATGTCTGCGATACGCGCGACCGGAATGAAGTCATCGACACCATTGACGCCCTGGGACACGCGCGGCGGCGACGTGAGTCGCACGGCCAGACCGACATTCGCGGCCGACCCGTAGCCGTGGCCGAATCCGCCACCGGGCAAACCGATCTGGCCGAGCATGGCGGCGAGGACCACGCCGAGCCACAACGGTTGCTCGCCGTATCGGGCGCGTTGCAGCGACCAGCTCACCGTGACCAGCGTGCGCGTGCCCGCCATCTCCCGGGCGAGCGTCCGAATCCGTTCCGCGGCAATGCCGGTGATCGGCTCGGCCCACTCCGGATCCTTGACGACGCCATCGACCGCACCGCGCAGGTAGTCGGCGAAGCGCTCGTAGCCGACGGTGTAACGGTCCAGGAAAGCGTTGTCCGCCAAGCCTTCCGCGTCCAGCACTTGGGCGAGCGCGAGCATCAGGGCGGTATCGCTGCCGGGCCGAGCCGCGATCCATTCGGCGTGCGCTTCGGCCGGAATATCGTCGCGCAGCGGCGAGACGGTGACGAACCGGCAGCCGTTCTCCCGCGCGGTCTCGATCCAGCCGCGACCGTTGTGCCGCGAGACTCCTCCCGGCGCCACCGCCGCGTTCTTCGGCGACAGTCCCCCGAACGAGACCACCAGCCTCGAATGCTCGGCCAGCACCGATTTCGTCGTTGCGCGCGACATGATCGTGCCCATATCCGCGAGAATGTGCGGCAGCAACACCGTCGACGCGCCCAGGCTGTAGCTGTTGCGGTGCGAGACATACCCGCCGAGGCAGTTCAGGAAGCGGTGAACCTGGCTCTGCGCGTGATGGAATCGCCCGGCGCTGGCCCAGCCGTAGGAACCGCCGTACACCGCCGTCGGTCCGAATTCGCGGTACACCCTGGACAATTCATCGGCCAGCAGATCCAGCGCGGTGTCCCAGGACACCGGCAGGAACTCGTCGGCGCCGCGCGCCGCGGGTCCCGGGCCGTTCTCGAGCCAGCCCTTTCGCACGTAGGGCTGCGAGATGCGCGCCGGATGATGTTGGGCCGAGGCCACATTCTCGATCAGCGGGGTGGGTTCCGGATCACCTCGCCAGGGTCGCACCGCGGTGAGCCGGTCCCCGTCGCTGCTCGCCTCGAAAACGCCCCAGTGGGTGAGATGCGTGGCCATCCGACCAACATACGCCCGGCAGACCCGGCCGGACCAGCACGCTGAGCAACGGCATCCACCCCATGTGGCCCCGTGGCAGACGACCATCCAGCTGTCGGGCACCATCCGAATCGACTCGCAGACAGGCGGATTCGCCACGGCAAATTCGGCGGCGACACCCCGGTCCCGCTCGAGGACAACTGCTCAGCCTATGCCGAAAACACTGTGCGGTAACGGATTGCGCGGCCGATGAGCGGTGCCGCGACTACCAGAACAATGACACCCGCACTCGCGATGGCCTGCGCCACCTCCGAAGGCCACGACATGGCGTTGGCCCGGTTCTGGGGCGACCTCGTCCGGCCCGATGACATCGTGTGGGCGCTCGGCGACATCTCCATCGGCGGGCGGTCCACGCGGATCCTGCGCTCGGCGGGGTTGCACATTTGATAACCGGGAGTACGCTCATTTTTGAGTCCACTCAGTTTTCTGATCCGGGTTGGAGGTGTCCGATGGTCACGCAGACCAAGCCGGTGCACACCGGCCGGCGCCAGCGCAAGATGCACGACAAGCAGTCACGCATCTTCGAGGCCGCCGCCGCCCTGTTCGCCGAGCACGGTTTCAATCGAGTCACCACCCAGCAAATCTCCGATCGCGCGGATATCGCCGCCGGGACACTGTTCCGCTACGCCGCCACCAAGGGCGAGCTGCTGCTGATGGTCTACAACGAGGAATTGCGGACCGCGCTGGCGGACGGCGCCGCGGCGGCCCGCACGCAGACCGATGCGGTCGAGGCGGTGACGGCCCTGGTGGGCCCGCTCCTGCGCGCGGCCGAGCACCGGCCCGAGAACACCATCGTCTATCAGCGTGAGCTGCTGTTCGGCTCACCCACCGACACCTACCGCTCCGAGGGCCTGGCCCTGGTGGCTGGACTGGAGTCCATGATCGCCGAGCGGCTCATCGCCGACGCACGCCGCGACGGGATCGGTTCACCGCCCCTCGACGAAACCGCCTCGGCGCGTTGGGAAGAGCAGGCCAGGCTGGCGGGGCGCAGCATCTTCGCGGTCCTGCACCTGGCGCTGGTGCAACCGTCCACCGGGGCGCATCCCGGCCACGACGCCATGGCGGATCTGCGAGCGCAGATCGCACAAATCATCGCTGGATTCTTCACATCCATAGGGAGGCAATGACAATGAGCATCGAAATCCGCAAGGTCACCGTGCTCGGCACCGGAGTTCTCGGTTCCCAGATCGCATTCCAGACCGCGTTCCGCGGATTCGACGTCACCGCGTACGACATCACCGACGAGGTGCTGACCGCGGCGCGCGACCGCTTCGACAAGCTGGCCGCCACCTACCGCGAGCAGGTACCGGGCGCGGGCGACGGCAAGGCCGAGACAATCGCTGCGGGCATCGCGCTGAGCTCCGATCTGGCCGCGGCGGTCGCCGACGCCGACCTGGTGATCGAGGCGGCGCCCGAGGTGCTCGCCATCAAACAGGACACCTACGAGCAGCTGGGCAAGCTCGCGCCCGAGCGCACCATCTTCGCCACCAACTCCTCCACGCTGCTGCCCAGCGCCATGAAGGACTTCACCGGCCGCCCGGACCGGTTCCTGGCGCTGCACTTCGCGAATCAGGTGTGGCACTTCAACACCGCCGAGATCATGGGCACCCCCGACACCGATCCGGCCGTCTTCCGGGCCGTCGTGGACTTCGCCACCGCCATCGGCATGGTGCCCATCGAGCTGCACAAGGAGAAGGCCGGCTATGTCCTGAACTCGCTGCTGGTGCCGCTGCTGAACGCGGCCATGAATCTGGCCGAGGGCGGCTTCGCCGAGCCCGAGGCGGTGGACAAGACCTGGCGCATCGGCACCGGCGCACCGGCGGGACCCTTCCAGATCCTCGACATCATCGGCCTCACCACGCCCTACAACATCATGGCCCACGGAGATGAGAACGCCCAGCGAATCGCCAAGTGGCTCAAGGAGAACTACATCGACCAGGGCAAGCTCGGCATCGCCACCGGCGAGGGGTTCTACAAGTACACGGCCTAGATCCACAGCGACGCAAGCGCTTCCAGGCCAATCTCTTGGACAGGAGTTCTTATGTTCTACAGCAGTGGCAATTACGAAGCCTTCGCGCGGCCGCGCAAGCCGGCGGGCGTGGACGGGAAGACGGCCTGGTTCGTGGGCTCGGGCCTCGCCTCGCTCTCGAGTGCGGCATTCCTGATCCGCGACGGTCAGATGCCCGGTAGCAAGATCACCATTCTGGAGGAGCTGAAGCTGCCCGGCGGCGCGCTCGACGGCATCAGGGAACCCGAGAAGGGCTTCGTCATTCGCGGTGGCCGCGAGATGGAGAACCACTTCGAATGCCTCTGGGACCTCTTCCGGACCATCCCCTCCATGGAGATCGAGGACGCAAGCGTGCTCGACGAGTTCTACTGGCTCAACAAGGACGACCCGAACTTCTCTCTCGAGCGCGCCACCGTCAACCGCGGTCAGAGCGCCCGGACCGAGAACCTCTTCACGCTGAACGACAAGGCGCAGAAGGACATCACCAAGATCTTCCTCGCCACGCGTGAGGAGATGGAGGGCAAGCGCATCAACGAGGTGTTCTCGAAGGACTTCTTCGAGAGCAACTTCTGGATGTACTGGCGCACCATGTTCGCCTTCGAGGAGTGGCACAGCGCGCTCGAGATGAAGCTGTACCTACACCGGTTCATCCACCACATCGGCGGGCTACCGGACTTCTCGGCCCTGAAGTTCACCAAGTACAACCAGTACGAGTCGCTGGTGCTGCCGCTCTGCCGCTGGCTATCGGACCAGGGCGTCACCTTCAAGTTCGACACCACCGTCACCGACGTCGATTTCGACCTCACGGCGGATCGCAAGCAGGCCACCAGGATTCACTGGATCTCGGAGGGCGTCGAGGGCGGCGTCGATCTGGGGCCGGACGATCTGCTGCTGATGACCATCGGCTCGCTCACCGAGAACTCCGACGAGGGCGACCACCACACGCCCGCCAAGGTCGACGAGGGCCCGGCCCCCGCGTGGGATCTGTGGCGCCGAATCGCCGCCAAGGACAAGGCCTTCGGCCATCCGGACGTGTTCGGTTCGCACATTCCCGAGACCAAGTGGGAGTCGGCCACCGTCACCACGCTGGATCAGCGCATCCCCGAATACATTCAGAAGATCTGCAAGCGGGATCCCTTCAGCGGCAAGGTCGTCACCGGCGGCATCGTCACCGTGAAGGACTCCAACTGGCTGATGAGCTGGACGGTCAACCGGCAGCCGCACTTCAAGCAGCAGCCCAAGGACCAGATCGTGGTCTGGGTGTACTCGCTGTTCGTCGACAAGCCCGGCGACTACGTGAAGAAGACCATGCAGGAGTGCACCGGCGAGGAGATCACCCAGGAATGGCTCTACCACCTGGGCGTTCCCGAAGCGGTCATCCCCGAGCTGGCGGCGAGCGGCGCCAAGTGCGTGCCGGTCATGATGCCCTATGTGACCGCCTTCTTCATGCCCCGCAAGGCGGGTGACCGTCCGGACGTGGTCCCGGAGGGTTCGGTCAACTTCGCCTTCATCGGCGAGTTCGCCGAGACCAGCCGCGACTGCATCTTCACCACCGAGTACTCGGTGCGCACCGGCATGGAAGCGGCGTACCGGCTGCTCGATATCGAACGCGGCGTCCCGGAGGTCTTCAACTCCACCTACGACGTCCGCACCCTGCTGGCCGCCATGAGCCGCCTCCGCGACGGCGATCCCATCGACCTCCCGGGCCCGGACCTGCTCTGGCGCGGACTGGCGAAGCGCCTCGGCAACAACGAGATCGGCGAACTGCTCACCCAGTACGGTCTCATCGAGAAGTAGGCGGTCCGAATTCGGTTCGACGAGCCACAACGGCCCGGTGCCCTGGGGACCGGGCCGTTGTCGTCAGTCCGGGCAGTCGCGCCACTCGTGCGCGCCCGCGAGCAGGCGGGCGCGCACCCGGTCCACATGCGGGCGGGCCGGACCGCCCACCCGGCGGGCCAGGAAGACGGTATTGATCGGCGCATCCTGCGGGTCCCAGAGCTTTTCGATTGCGCCCGAAGCCAATTCGCGGGTGCACAGATAGCTCGGGAGCACCGAGACGCCCGCGCCCGCCACCACCGCGGCGAGGACGGCGCGCAGGTCCGGGATCACCAGGCCGGGGTCGGCTTCCAGTCGAGTGTCGAAGACGTGCCGCCAGTAGCGGCGGACGATCGGCAGGTCCGGGGCGTAGGTCACCAGGGGCACTCCGCCGAAGTCATTGGCGCGCAGGCGTTCCAGATCCGCGCGGGCGGCCACCTCGGGCGCGGCCACCAGCACGAACTCCTCATCGGCGAGCGTCTCCGCGAGCACGGTCCGGCCCCGCGGGCGAATGGTCGAAACGACCAGGTCGAGTTTTCCGAGTCGCAGATCCGCCAGCAGGTCGTCGGCCAGGCCGGTGCTCACCGCGAGCCGGACGCCGTCCGCGACCAGGGGTGCGAGCGTGGGCAGAACGAGCGTGGCCAGCAATTCGGCCGGGCCGCCGAGCAGGACCGGCGGTTCCACGGCTGCGAGGCCGTCATCGGAGCCGTCGCCGATCACCGACTCCAGGGCGTCCAGCGGCGCGGCCACCCGCGCGGCCAGATCGTGCGCGACCGCGGTCGGGGCGACACCGCGCGGCAGCCGCTCGAACAGCGGCCGTCCCACCTGGCGTTCCAGCGCCTGCAGCTGGGTGGTCACCGTCGGCTGCGAGAGACCGACCTGACCCGCGGCGGCGGTGATCGACCCGGCACGGTAGACGGCCAGGAAGGTCCGCAGTTGCGTCAGGTCCATCGAGCCATCGGCCTGCCTATGTCGCACCCGGCGAGTCTATTGGCCCGATGATGCGCGGCCGCCGCGAGCGCGGGTCCCAAAGCTCTTTTTATACCCAATTTATTGAATACATCAGACCTGGACATCCTGATGTGTTGCACACTACTGTTCGAAGTAAGTAGACAATGATTTGACTATAGGAAATGAGGGAATCATGCACCCCTTCCGCAGGGCCGTCGAGGCCCGTGACGAGGCCGCCATCGAGGCCCTGCTCGCCGACAATGTGGTGTTCACCAGCCCGGTCGCCTTCAAGCCCTACCCGGGCAAGGCCATCACCGCCGCCATCCTGCGCGGAGTCATGCGGGTGTTCGAGGACTTCCGCTACATCAAGGAGATCGGTACGGCGGACAGCAGCGATCACGCGCTGGTCTTCGAGACCACGGTCGCGGGCAAGCGCATCACCGGATGCGACTTCCTGCACTTCGACGCCGACGGCCGGATCGACGAGTTCATGGTGATGGTGCGTCCGCTCTCCGGCGCGCAGGCGCTCGCCGAGGCCATGGCCGCGCAGTTCGAGCGGATCCAGGCCGAGGCCGTCGCGCAAATCGAACGGGAGGCAGCAGCGGCCGAACGCCAAGCGGCGGGCTCGTGAACGAGTTCGGCCCGGCCCCCCTGCCCGCCGATTTCCTGGGATGATCCACGCACAGTCACCGAAAGGCCGATCCGCCATGACCGAAGGCACGTACACCCGATACGTCGCCCTGGGCGACAGTCAGACCGAGGGCGTAGGCGACGGCGACGATCTGACCGGCCTGCGCGGGTGGGCGGACCGGCTGGCCGAGCGTCTCGCCCTCACCAATCCCGAACTGCGCTATGCCAATCTGGCGGTGCGCGGCAAACTGGCCCACCAGATCCGCGACGACCAACTGGACGCGGCGCTGGCGCTGCGCCCGGATCTGGCCACCGTACTGGCGGGCATGAACGACCTGCTGCGCCCGAACTTCGATCCGGACGAGATCGCCGGGCACGTCGAGGCCATGTTCGCCGCGCTCACCGCCACCGGCGCGGTGGTGGCGACACTGACCTTTCCCGATGTGGCCGAGACGATTCCGCTGGCCCGACCGATTCGCGGCCGGATCGCGGCGATCAACGACCGGCTGCGGGCGGCGGCCCACCGGCACGGGGTACTGGTGGCCGAGACCGGCCATCATGCCGTGGTGACCGATCCCCGCCTGTGGGACGCGGACCGGCTGCACGCCAGCCCGCTCGGGCACCAGCGCATCGCCGACGCGGTGGCCGAGGCCCTGCGGTTGCCCGGCGCGAACGACGCCTGGACCCGTCCGCTGATCCCGGACCTGCCCGAGCACGGGGCGCTGCGCTCGATCGCGGCCGAATTCCAGTGGGCCGCAACCGCGCTGGGGCCGTGGGTGATGCGCCGCCTGCGCGGCATCTCCTCCGGTGACCGGCGGGTGCCCAAGCGCCCGGTGCCGCTCCCGGTGCGCCTCTAGACGTTGACCCCGTAATCCCGTGCGATACCGGCCAATCCGGAGGCGTAGCCCTGCCCGATGGCCCGGAACTTCCATTCGGCGCCGTGCCGGTACAGCTCGCCGAACACCATGGCGGTCTCGGTCGAGGCGTCCTCGGTGAGGTCGAAGCGGGTCAGCTCCGACCCGGTGACAGCGTCCACGACCCGGATGTAGGCATTGCGTACCTGCCCAAAGGCCTGCCGCCGGATCTCGGCCTCGTAGATCGATACGGGGAAGAAGATATTGGTGATGCTCGGCGGCATGGCCGCCAGATCCACGGTGATCACCTCGTCGTCGCCCTCGCCCTCACCGGTGAGGTTGTCGCCGGTGTGCTCGATGGTGCCCTCCGGGGACCGCAGGTTGTTGTAGAACACGAAATGCTTGTCGGAGACCACGCGCTGATTCGGTCCGCAGGCGAGGGCGCTGGCATCGAGATCGAAATCGGCTCCGGTGGTGCCGCGTACGTCCCACCCCAGGGCGACGGCCACCTTCGTCAGATTCGACGCCTGCTTCGACAGCGAGACATTGCCGCCCTTGGCCAAGCTGACACTCATCGCACTGCCTTCCCTCCGCGATCGGTACCTCCACGCCCAATCGTCCTCGTGCAGTGAGGCGGAGGCCACCTCGAATTGCGAGACCGAGGCAACCGAATCCGTATCCAGCTGCCCAGCGATCACGGCGATCCGGCGTTGCAGGGCGAGCAGTTCGATCAGGTCCCGATTCCCCGACGCCACTTCGCCTTCCGCGGAGTCCATCGCACGCATCGCCTCGGCGTGCGCGTCCAGCACCGCCGCCCGCAGCCGCGCGGCCAATCCCGCCCACCGCGTCGACGGCTCGGGACCCACCCGCCCCAGCCCCGCCCGCGGCTCCCCCTTACCGAGCGTCACGACTCGAATGTACCTGCACGGCACCGCGTGATCAGCGTCGCGATGGACGCGCGCAGCAGGTGCTCAGTTGTTCGCGGCCACAATGGCTTCGCAGCTGCGGGCGGCCGCGGCACATGCCCGCCACCGGCCCGCACACCTCGGCCACCTCCGAGGCGGCGGGCCACCCGACCTCGGCCGGCGGTCACCACTGAGCTGCCTTCCCAGCGGCGCCCCGCCTACCGCACCAGGTCGCTCCAGAACTCGCAGCGGTGGTCGGCGTAGAAGGCATCGGAGAATTGGTTACCGCCGGACCGGAAGGAGAGGAATGACGGTGCGGCCGTGTTGTATTGCGGGATGGCGGGCAATCCTTGCGGATCCGCGGCGCCCGCGGTGATGAAGCGGGTCCAGTAACGGCGCATTTGATCCTGCAGACGCTGTTGGTCCGGGGTCATGACGCCGTGCAGGAGCGGGCCGGCCTGCATGAGGTCGAAGAGGGAGGGGAGTTCCGCGGCATGATAGGCGCCCATCGGGAAGGTGCTGGGCGGGGCCAGGGCGGAGCGGTCGTCGAATTCGTAGACGTAGGTGGGGTTCTGGCGGCCGAAGTCGCCGACCTGGTCGACCAGATTGCAGACGGCCTTGTCGGTCCAGGCCCGGGTGAGCGCGAGAGCGGGCTGCGCGTAGTCGCCAAGGGGGTACTCCGCCATGATCCGATCGACCTGCGCCTGGTCCATGCCGCTCAGCTGGGTGCTGAGCAGCGCGGGATAGTCCGCGGCGGTCATCCTGGCGCCGAGCGGGTTGCCGTATTTGATCCACACCCACAGCGCCATCTCATCGTGATTGGAGCCGATGAAGGTCGGAACATGGGCCATTCCACCGGCTTTCAGCACGGCAACCGGATCGCGTGGGAGAAAGTCGTTGCCGTACACCACATTCGCCGACTCCGGTGCCCGATCGACGAGCACGTCCGCCGGGAGACCGCGCAGACACGCCGCGTCCGCTTCCGGGCATCCGGCTCCGGCCGCCCAGGCATCGCCCTCGGCCTCGGCGGCGGCGAGGGCTTGTCCGGCGCACGGGCCGCTCTGCATCATGGCCGCCTGGAACAGCCCGGCCGAGGAGGGCGTGGCCAGCTGCGCGCAGATCGAAACCCCGCCCGCCGATTCACCATCCACCGTCACCCGGTTCGGATCGCCGCCGAACGCCGCGATATTGCGCTGCACCCAGCGCAGCGCGGCCTGCTGATCCATCAGCCCGTAGTCCCCCGAGCCCGCGCCCTCGTCCAGCGCCGAGGCGGCCAGGAAGCCGAAGGTCCCGAGCCGGTAGTTGATGGTGACCACGATGCTGTCGCCGTCGGGCTGCGACACCAGGGGCGCTGCGCCGTAGATGCTTCCGGTGCCCGTCTGCAGGCTGCCGCCGTGAATCCACACCATGACCGGCAGGCCGCGGCCGTCGGCGGGCAGGGTGCGCGGCGTCCAGACGTTCAGGTACAGGCAGTCCTCATCGGTCGAGCGCAGCCCGCCCGTACCCGTGGCCTGCGCGCATTTCGGCCCGACGTCGCGGGCCTCGCGGACGCCCGGCCACGGCGGCACCGGCGCGGGTGGCCGCCAGCGCAGCGTACCCACCGGCGGTGCGGCGTAAGGGATTCCATTGAAGAGCCGGTAGTCCGGCGCGATCACGCCGTGCAGGCTGCCACTGTCGATGGCGACGGTGTCGGGGGCAGCCGGCAGGGCCTGCGCCACCGGTCTGTTCACCGCGAAGACCGTCACCAGCAGGGCGACCACCGAGAGCACCGCCCCGGCTCCCCATCCCATCCACTCCCGGTCACGCACGATCACCCGAGCCTCCTGGGCCAGCAGCGTTATCGCGTAATCGCTCGATACTAGTCGGCTGTCCGAGGCGGGGGCCCGGAGTCTCGAGATACGCGCAAAACCCCTGCGCACGAGTGGGTCACCGCGCCGCGGCCGTCTCATGGCGAGACGGCCATCGACCTGGACCGCCGCAGCGGGGCCGATAATCTCGCCTTCGGGCGCGGCATCCGCTTCTGCATCGGCTCGGCGCTGGCCGAACTGGAGGCCACCGCGGCCCTGACCGCGCTGCTGGACCGGACCACCGGATTCACCCTCGTCGAAGACGCCCCGCGACAGTGGTTTCCGAGCATCTTCGTGCGCCGTCACCGCAGCCTGCCGCTGCGCATCCGCTGATCCGCGCGGATTCTTCCGCGCGTCCGCCGCGTGCCGCGGGCTCGGTCACGGCATGATCGTCGTCGATCGAGGGGGGATTCACCGCCGTGACCACAGGAAAGAGGTTCTGTTCGTGAAGACCGTGTACCTCCGCCGCATCGCCCTGGCCACGCTGGCCTGCGCCGCCTCTGGCGCCTTCGCCGCCCCCGCGTCCGCCGACGCGGCCCCGCAGCGGATCACGCTCGACTACTCCAAGGGCCACTGCGCCCAGACCATCCTGCTGGCCCACTCGTTCACGCCCACCACGCTGGAGATCACCACCTCCAACAACTTCACCGACGACGCCAAGATCGACATGAACGGGCAACGCACCCCGCTGCCCGACACCTACGGCGCCCAGACCACCCGGATCGACCTGGGCACCCCGATGCCCGGGGTCATCCCGTTCGAAATCTCCGGCTCGGAGTGGCCCGGCAGCGTCGGCACCGGCTGCAAGGGCTGGATCATCGTCGCCTGACGCGCCGGCGAGAACGACCGAGCCCCGGAGGCTTTCCTCCGGGGCTCGGTCGTTCGGCTCACTTGCCGTGGGCGCGCAACTGGTACAGACCCTCGGTCTCGGCCACCACCACGCCATTGGCGTCGGTCACCACGGCCCTGAGGGTGAAGTCGGCCTTGCCCTTGGCCTCGGCCTCCTCGGTGATGCGCGCGATCTCCTCCTCCGACAGCGTGGCCTCGGCGCGCACATCGGTGGCGGCGGGCTTGCGGAAGAAGATGTGCAGATCCTTCACCAGGGGGAAGTACTTGGCGGTGTCGAAGCTGGCGATGGCGACCGCGCCGCCCAGGATCTCCGCGACGGTGAACAGCACGCCGGCGTACATGACGCCGAAGTGATTGCCATTGCCCTCGACCGGCACCGTGGTGGCGGCGAAACCGGGGCGCACCTCGTCGGCCCGCACCCCCATCTTGTGCGCGATCGGAATCGTGAACTCCAGACCACCGTTCACGACCTCGTTCAGCGGTGGGGCATCGTTCGCCATGCGGACCTCCTCGTCCCGGAAATGGGGCAACTTACTGACGTATTGCCAACAACGTGAATCATTATGGGTGAGAGGGTTGTGGCGCAACTCTTTCAACCCCGGGTGAATCCCGCCACATTCGGGCAAATCATCCCATGCCACCTCTAGTATGCAAGTCGTGTCCAAGACCTTCTCCGCCGCCGAGCGGGCCTACCGCGAAATCAAGGAACGCATCCTGAGCGGCGACCTGCCGGGCGGGGAGCTGGTCAGCGAGAACGAGATGGCCGGGGAGCTGGGCACCTCCCGCACCCCGGTCCGCGAGGCCTTCCTCCGGCTCGAGACCGAGGGCTGGATGCGGCTCTACCCCAAGCGCGGCGCGCTGGTGGTGCCGGTGCCCTCGCACGAGGCCGAGCATGTGATCCATGCCCGCTACATCGTGGAAACCGGCGCGGTCGACGCACTCACCCGTATCGCCCGCGCGGGGCTGATCCCCCGGCTGCGCGAGTCCCTGGACCGCCAGCGCGAACTCGCCGACGCGCGCGCCCTCGACGAATTCGCCATCGTGGACGCCGATTTCCATCGCGAGTACGTGGTGGCCGCCGACAATCCGCTGCTCATCGGCTTCTACGACTCGCTGCGCGAGCGCCAGCGCCGGATGAACAGCGTTGCGCTGCACCGGGGCGAGACCCATCCGCACCGGATCATCGAGCAGCACACCAAGCTCGCCGACCTGATCGAAGCCGCCGACGCCGCCGGTTTCGCCGAAGCACTCGCCGAGCACCTCACCGACGTGCACGGCGTGACCCTGAGAGGACTGTGATGGCGACGCTGACAGCCGTCGGCACCCGCACCACCGGTATCGGCACCCATCCCAGGGCGTGGCTCGGCGTGGCCGCGACGATCTTCGCGATCGCCTGGGGCGGCAATGAATTCACGCCGCTGCTGGTCATGTACAAGCGGGACGGGCTGCCCGTCACCACCGTGGATCTGCTGCTGTTCGAATACGTGCTGGGCATCGTCCCCGCGCTGCTCATCGGCGGCCCGCTCTCCGACCGCTACGGCCGCCGCCCGCTCATGCGGCCCGCGCCCTTCATCGCCGCCACCGGCTCGACCCTGCTGGCCTTCGGATCCGCTTCCGTCCCCATGCTTTCCGCCGGGCGCGTGCTGTGCGGCATCGCGCTGGGCCTGGCCATGGCGGTGGGCAGCAGCTGGCTCAAGGAGCTCTCACAGCCGCCGTTCACCGCCGAGACCGCCGCCGGCACCGGGGCGCGACGCTCGGCCATGAGCCTCACCGGCGGCTTCGGCGTGGGCGCGGGCGTGGCCGGGGTGCTGGCCCAGTGGGCGCCGTGGCCGGACACCCTCGCCTACCTGATCAATGTGACACTGTGCGCGCTGGCGGCGGCACTGCTGTTCCGCGCCCCGGAAACCACTGCCCCGCAGGCGAATCCGGGCCCGCTGCGGGACGACCTGAAGGTCCCCGCCGCCGCGCACCACCGCTTCCGCACCGTGGCGCTGCCGGTGTGCCTGTGGCTGTTCACCTCGTCGGCGGCGGCCTACGCCATCATGCCGACGCTCATGATGCCCAAGGTGCACGGCGCGCCCATCGCCTTCTCGGCCTTCATCACCGTCATCACGCTGGGCTGCGGGTTCGGCATCCAGTCCGTCGCCCGCCGCATCGACCGGCCGGGCTCGCTGCGCCTGCCCGTCCTGGCGCTGAGCCTGGTGATCATCGGAATGGTCCTGGCCGCAGCGGCTTCCGCCACCCTCACCATGTGGCTGACGGTGCTGACCGCTATCGCATTGGGCATGGGTTTCGGCAGCGGTCTGGTCGCGGGCCTGCTCGAGATCGAGCGCATGGCCCGGCCTGACGACCTCGCGGGACTGACCGCGGTGTTCTACGCGGTCAGCTATCTCGGCTTCGGCGTCCCGGCCGTCATGGCGGTCTGCCATGACGGCATCGGCATCGGCTACCCGGCCATGTTCGGTGTCCTCGCGGCCGGGTGCGCAATCTGCCTGAGCATCGTGAGCCGCGCCCGCGCAGCCTGACCCGGGAGTACGAGACTCCGGAAAAGAGTGGCGGCGACCCGAATTCGGGCCGCCGCCACTGCCGTACAGCTCCGCCTCACAGCGAGCGGGAGATGATCTCCTTCATGATCTCGCTGGTGCCGCCGTAGATGCGGTTCACGCGAGAACCCGTGTACATGTTCGCGATCGGGTATTCCATCATGTAGCCGTAGCCGCCGAACAGCTGCAGGCACTTGTCGACCACCTTGTCGGCGGTCTCGGCGGCGAACAGCTTGGCCATGGACGCGGTCGACGGATCGTTCTTGCCGTCGATGTACTGCTGAATCGCGTAGTCCACCAGCGTCTTGATGGCCAGCGCCTCGGTCTTGACCTCGGCCAGGGTGAAGGCATTGTGCTGGAACTTGCCGATCGGGCGGCCGAACGCCTCGCGCTCCTTGGAGTAGCGCAGCGCCTCCAGCACCGCCGCCTCGGCCAATGCCGAGCACAGGCTGGCGATGATCAGGCGCTCGCGGGCCAGCTGCTCCATCAGCTGGTAGAAGCCCAGACCCTCCTGCGCGCCGAGGAGATTGGCGACCGGGACGCGCATATCGGAGAAGAAGAGCTCGCGGGTGTCCTGGGCATGCTGGCCCATCTTCTCCAGCACCCGGCCGCGCTCGAAACCCGGCAGATCCTTGGTCTCGGCCACGATGAGCGAGACGCCGGCCGCACCCTGGGACGGGTCCGTCTTGGCCACGATCACCAGCAGATCGCAGTGGGTTCCGTTGGAGATGAACGTCTTCGAGCCGTTGATGACGTAGTGGTCGCCCTCGCGGATGGCGGTGGTGCGCACCGACTGCAGGTCCGAGCCGGTGCCCGGCTCGGTCATGGCGATGGCCAGCACCAGCTCACCGCTGATGATGCCCGGCAGCCACTTCTGGCGCTGCTCCTCGTTGCCGTAGTGGTAGACGTAGTGCGACACGATCGGCGAGTGCACCGAGAAGCCGAAGCCATTGTCGTGCGCGTAGACCAGCTCCTCCTGGACCACGGCCTGCAGGCCGAAATCGCCACCCGCGCCGCCGAATTCCTCGGGCAGGTCCAGTCCGAGCAGACCGGCGTCACCGGCCTTGTTCCAGAACTCGCGATCGACCATGTGCTGCTTGGTCCAGCGCTCACGGTTGGGCGCGGACTCCTTACGGAAGAACTCCGCCGCGTGCTTGCGCAGCTCGCGGTGCTGGTCCGTCTCCCAGGTGGGGCGGTAGTCGGGGAACAGTACGGACATCGGTGTCACTCTCCGTTGTTGCGTCGGATGCCGTTGAGCGGCAGGTCGTCCCGAGCGGCGATGGCTTCGAGCTCGGCAATGGTCTTGTCGGCGAAGGCCTTCCGGAAGGTCTCGTGGGTGCCGTCGGTCCCGAAGGTCGTCAGCGCGCCCAGGAAGAAGTGCGGCTCCACCGCCCCCAGCGCGATGTAGCCGTCGGCGCACTCGTAGACGCCGTAGCCGGGGAAGGCTCCACCCAGCACCGCCCCGTCCCCCATGAGCCGATACCGCACCGCGTCGCCCGCGCGGGCCGCCGCCTCCTCGAGCGCCACCCGATACGGCTGTCCTGCACCGGTTCCCACTCGGCGTACCAGGGCGGCCAGCGCGGTGGACACCGCGCGTTCCGCGCCGAGCATGTCGGCCACCGGGACGGTCGGCATGTGCGGCGGGGTCAGAGTGCCGTGCACGGCTTGGTAATTCAGGTCGTGACCCGGCACCTCGGGTTCCTCGGCGTGGCCGATGATCTCGATCAGCGAGAGCTGCGGGAACCGTTCCTGCGGCTGCGCCAGCCCGAGCCGGGCCAGCGCCGAGGGCCGCATGGACGTGATGAGTAGATCGGCGGTGGCCAGCAACTCGTCGAGCTTGGCGCGGTCGGCCGCCTGCTTCACGTCGAGGGTGACGACCTGTTGGCTCGCCACCAGCGTCTCGTACCACTGCGGCGCGGCGGCCGCGAGCGGATCGCCGGTGGGCGGCTCGACCTTGGTGACGCTCGCGCCCAGTTCGGCCAGCCGTGCGGCGGCCAGCGGCCCTGGCAGATTCACCGCCAGCGAGACGACCTCGATCCCGGTCAGGGGCCGCATCGTTGGTTCCTCCATGCAGCGAACGATACAATTGTATTGTAAGTAGGTCAATGATAACGCCAGCTCAGCGCCTGACCGGGAACCGCTACCACTCGACGTAAAATCGGCGGACGCAATCGACGAGTTGAGGGGCGATGCTGAATCCACGAGCCACCAATGACGACCTGACCGCCAAGGCCCGTATCCGCAATGCCGCCATGGACCTGTTCGCCCAGTACGGCGACTCCCGGGTCTCGCTGCGCGCGGTGGCCGCCGAGGCCGGCGTCACCCTCGGGCTCGTCCAGCACCATTTCAAGACCAAGGACGGCCTGCGCGACGCCGTCGACAAGCTGGTCGTCGACTACTTCGCCCAGACCGTCGCCTCGATTCCCCCCACCGGCACGCACGCCGAGGTCGCGTCGGCCCGCGACGAAGCGGTCCGCCAGATGCTGCACGACAACCCGGCCGTCGTGAACTACATCCGCCGCTCGCTGCTGGAACCCTCCGAAACCCGTATCCATCTGCTGGACGCGGTCGTCGACCTGACCCGCAGCGAGGTCACCGGCTTGCGGGAGGCCGGCCTGGCCTCTACCGACAAGCCCGAATCCGCCCAGATAGTCGCGGTCCTACTCCGCCAATTCGGCGAACTCCTGCTGGCCCCCATGCTCGACGCCGTCTGGGAACGCGTCTCCCCCGACAACCCCACGCGCCCGCGCCTGTCGATTACGGTCAGGGACTGAGCAGAGAGCTTCGACCGAAGGACCGCGCGATGACGGAAACCGATTACCTGATGTCCTCGCCCGGGATGGCTCGGCGACTCTTGGAATCCATCGCCCGCCGTCGACGCCGGTGAGGTCGAAACGCACGAATTCATAGCTATCCCGGACGAAAACGAGACCGCTGAATGATCTCAGTACCCGTCGAGCCCGCCAGGCTCAGCGCAGGTGAGTCTCGAAGAAGGTGAAGATACGCCTCCAGGCGTCCTCGGTGGCTTCCTCGTTGTAGCCCAGGCCGGTTACCCGGATGACCGGTTCGGCGGGGGTGAGGTTGGCGAAGGCGTGGGTGACGCCGGGGTAGGTCTTCACGTCGTGATCGATGCCGTAATCGGTCAGGACGCGTTCGAGTTTCGGGCCGCGGCCGAGATTGGCGGGGTCGAGGGCGGCGTAGCTGGCGACGATCGGGCAGGAACCGCGCAGAATATCCTCGTAGTTGCCGCGGCCGGAGGGATAGAACGGCGCCGCGGCGTCGAAACCCTTGGTGGCGGCCAGGAGTGCGAACCCGCCGCCCAGGCAGAAGCCGACCACCGCCACCCGGCCGGTGCAGTTCGGATCGGCGATGAGATGGGCACGGGCGCTGAGGATGTCGTGGACGGTGGTGCCGTTCCCATTGGACAGCAGTTCCCGGATCATGCTCGGCACGCACCGAACCCGGCCGCGCGCGAACAGGTTCGGGATGACGGCGAGATACCCGTTGTCGGCGAGGCGCCCGGCGATGGTCCGCATGTCGTCGTTGACGCCCACCATGTCGTGCAGCACCACGACACCGGGCCAGGGCCCGGGTCCGGCCGGGGTGGCGGCATAGGCGTCGATGGTGCCGTCGGGTGTGGTCAGTTGGATCGTGCTCACCGGTGAGCCCTCCGTCGGAGATCGAACTAACCGGGGCATCGTAGCGCGTCTGGGACAATGTGCCGCTCCCCCGCCACGCGTCGCGACGGGGGGCGGCCGAGTTCCGGTGCGTGCGATCAGCTTTCGACGGGCAGGCCCGCTTCGGTCCAATCCTCAATGCCGTCGCGGTACTTGCGGACATTGGTGTAGCCCATCCGCTCCAGCCGGGTGGCCACGTTCTGACTGTTGGGACAGGCGGCGTTGGAGCAGTAGGTGACGATGGCCGCGTCGCGATCCGGAAGCAGCTGCGGCGCACGGCTTTCCACCTCGGCCTCGACCAGGGCGAGTGCGCCGGGGAGGTGGGACTTGGCGTAGTACTCGCCGCCGAGGGCATCGAGCACGACGACCGAACCGGCCTTGATCTCCTGCACGAGTTCGTCGCGTGTGATGAGTGCGGTCATGGGTGTTCCTTTCCGAAATTATGTGCGTGTGCACGCTACTACTTAGGTGCGCGCGCACGCAACTGGTTATGATGGGCCGGTGTCCGCTTCCCGATCCCATCCGGCCGTCCACGCCTGGGCCGCGCTGCTGCAGGTCCACGCGAAACTCGTGCCAGAGCTCGACGCCGCCCTGCGCCGCGCTACCGGATTGCCACTGAGCTGGTACGACGTACTGCTGGAACTCGATGGGCCGCACCGGCTCCGGATGAGCGACCTGGGCGAGCGGGTGGTGCTGAGCCGGACCCGGGTCAGCCGGCTGGTGACCGAGATGGAGTCGCACGGTTTGGTTCGGCGTGAATCCAATCCGGACGACGGCCGCTCGGCGTTCGTGAGCATTACCGATGCGGGCCGCCGCCGCTTCCGCGAGGCCGCGCCGCATTATCTGACCGGCATCGAGCAGCGCTTCGGGGGCAACCTGGATCCGGCCGAACTCGAGACTGTGGCATCGGCATTGCGCAAGGTGCTCGGCCCGGCCGAGGTGACCACACCGGATTCGAACAGAGGAGATATCTAGTGCGTTTCGGCATCTTCATCCCGCAGGGCTGGCGGCTCGACCTGGTCGGCATCGATCCCGCCGCACAGTGGGGAGTGATGCAGGACCTGGCGCAGCGCGCGGATTCGGGGGACGCCTGGGAGTCGCTGTGGGTGTACGACCACTTCCACACCGTGCCGGTCCCCACCGAGGAGGCCACCCACGAGGCGTGGTCGCTCATGTCCGCGCTGGCGGCCAGTACCACGCGCATCCGGCTGGGCCAGATGTGCACCGCCATGAGCTATCGGGACCCCGCCTACCTGGCCAAGGTCGCCGCCACCGTGGACCTCATCTCGGGCGGCCGGGTGGAAATGGGCATCGGCGGCGGCTGGTACGAGCACGAATGGCGCGCCTACGGTTACGGATTCCCCTCCGCCGGGGTGCGATTGGGCCGCCTGGACGAGGGCGTGCAGATCTTCAAGCAGGCGTGGACCACCGGCAAGGCCACTCTCGACGGCAAGCATTACCAGGTCGACGGCGCCATCGTGCGCCCGCTTCCCCTGCAGGAGGGCGGAATTCCGATCTGGATCGCGGGCGGCGGCGAGAAGGTGACGCTGCGCATCGCGGCGAAGTATGCGCAGTACACCAATTTCGCGGGCGATCCGGAGACCTTCACCCAGAAGTCGGACCTGCTGCGCGGCCACTGTGCCGCGGTCGGAACGGAATTCGACGCCATCACCCGGAGCTCCAACTTCAATACCCTGGTCGGCGCGACCGAGGCCGAGGTGCAGGACCGCCTGTCCCAGCTGGAGGCCCGCCTCATCCCCTTCGTCGGAGCCGAGGGCGCGGCTCAGCACGTGAAGGATCTGTTCCGTGACTCCCCCGCCGTCGGCACCCCCGAGCAGATCGTCGAACGGCTCTCGCGCGTCAAGGATCTCGGGCTGGGCTACTCCATCCACTACTTCCCCGAGACCGCGTACGACGCCTCCGGTCTGGAGCTCTTCGAGCGCGAGGTCGTCCCCGCGCTGCGCTGAACCCGAAAACCGCCCGCTGACACCGTTGTCCGGGGTCAGCGGGCGGCATGCGGTGCATCGCCGGATCGGACCGAATGGGTCGACGCCCGATGCGCGGGTCGGGCCGGTCAGGGGAAGCACCTGACACGGTGTCGCACGGCCGATCCGGCGAGCCGCCGGGTGGTCAGCGGGGCAGCGTCACCGGATCGGTACAGCTGGCGGGGGCGTCGGCCAGCGAGCAGGTCTTGGGCTCGCGGGTCGGGCGGTAGCCGGCGGGGACGCCGCCCGCGCGGGTGATCTCGGTGTAGGCCGGGACGGCGTCGGTGGGGCGGCGGGTGAGGGTGGGATCGGTCAGGACGTCCACCGTGTAGAGGCCGAATCGCGGTGTGTAGGAGCCCCATTCGTAGTTGTCGGTGAGGCTCCAGTAGTTGTAGCCGATCACGTTCATGCCGTCGGCCTTGGCGCGCTGCACCCAGTAGACGGTGTCGCGAAGGTCGTCCGCCCGGGTGTACCCGTCGTCGCGCGGCTTGCCGTTCTCCGTGGGCATGCCGTTCTCGACGATATAGAGCGGCTTGCCCGGGAAGGCGTGCGAATAGTGTTCCAGCGCATAGTAGATGCCGTCGGCCTGCAGCGGGTTGTGCCAGAGCTGGCTGATGTTCGCCGAACGCAGAGCGTCCGGGGACAGGCCGTAGTAGTAGTCGATTCCGATGTAGTCCAGCTTGGCGGCGATCTTGCCGATGAGCGGGCCGTTCACCGCGTCCTCCGCCGACGGGAGGTAGGCGACATTGCTGGTGACCAGCGCGTCCGGCTGCACCTGGTGGATGTAGTCGTAGATGGCGTTGTGCGCCTGCGCGATCCGGTCCTGCATGATCGGCACGGCGGTCACCGGCAGCGAGCCCATCCGGACCTCGTTGATCATGTACATGGTCGGCTCGTTGAAGGTGACCCAGAGCGGATTGCCGGCCGCGTAGCGGTCCACGATGGTGCGCGCGTCGGCCAGCCAGTCATCGACCATCCCCGGCTGGTTCCAGCCGCCCCGATCCGCCTCCCAGCCCGGGTACACCCAGTGGTCGAGCGTCAGCATGGGCCGCATGCCGGCCGCCTCGATGGCCCCGATCACCCTGTCATAGAAGCGAAGTCCGTCCTCGTCCCACACGCCCGGCTGCGGCTGCACCCGCGCCCATTCGATGCCGATCCGGTACACCTTCACGCCCAGCTGTTTCGCCAGCTGGATATCGGACTCGTAGCGGTCGGCGAAGTCGATCGAATCCCGGTACGGGTCATCGGTTTTCCCGGACGCGGCGTAGCGGGACCAATTGCTGTCCGGCGCATGCCCTTCGGACTGGAAGCCCGAGGCCGCCACGCCCCACAGGAAGTCCGGGCCGAGCGGCGCGATCCGCGCGGGCGGTTCCGGCCGGGCGAAGGCCGGGGCCGCACTCGCGGTGAGGGCGGCGGAGGCGGCCAGGACGACCAGAGCGAAGGTGCGGCGGCGGAATCGCATGGGAAAAACCGTACAGTGCTCGGTTTTGGTGGACAAGCAACTCTCAGAATCCGCTTAAACTCGACCGGTGGCGAAACGAGGACCCTACGGGAAAGGCATCGAACGGCGGGAGCAGATCCTGGAGGCCGCGCTGCACACCATTGCCGAGCGCGGATTCCTGGCGACCTCGGTGGCCGAGCTGGCCGAGGCGGTCGGCCTGAGCCAGAGCGGGCTGCTGCACTACTTCGGCTCCAAGGAGGAGCTGTTCGTCGCGGTCCTGCGCAAACGCGACGAGATCGACGTGGCGGCCATGGGCGACCCCACGCCCGAGGCGCTCATCCAGCTCATTCGCCGTAATACCCAGGTGCCCGGCCTCATCGAGCTGTTCACCCACATGCAGGCTGCCGCCGCCGATCCGAACCACCCCGCCCACGAGTACATGCGCCTGCACTATGAACTCGGCACCGCCGGCTTCGCCGAGCTCATCTGCGGCATCCAGCGGGCGGGCGGCATCCCGGAGTCCGTTGACGCCGAGGTGATGGCCACCGCGTTCATGGCCCTCGCCGACGGCCTGCAATCGCGCTGGCTCATCGACCCGTCCATCGACATGGAGTTCTATCTCCGCCAGTGCTGGACCCGATTCACCGGCATGACGTTCACCGGCGACTAGCTGGTGGTGGACGAAAATGGATCGCTTCGACCGGCTCGAAGCCAGGTACCGGCGCGGCGGCCGAGCCATCGCATCGATGCACCGCTCGCGACCCCGCCGCTGTCACAGTTCGCTCATCTCGATACCGGCGATTGCCGCACCCTGTTCCGCGCCGCCCTCGAAAGCGCTTGGAACGACATCCCTTCCACCTGCCCCGGGGGCCGCGCTGTACCCCAGGATCGCGGTGGCCGCGGCCGCACCGTACGCACGACTCGCGACATCCGGACGCACGGACGGGAAGTTCGAGCGATGTATCACCGTGACGTTGTCGGCCACCGTCACCGTGCTGTCCACGCGGGTCACCACGCAGTTGCCACCCGACTTCGCCGTCAGGTCGACCACCACCGCACCGGTCGGCAACGCCGCCAGCCCCGACCGGTCCAGGAGCACCGGCGCGGGCGTCCCGCGCCGGCCGGCCGCACACACCACCAGATTCGGACGCACGGAACGGATGTAGTCCGCGACCCGGCCCGGATCGGGATCGAGGAGAAAGCGATTCGCACCACGGGCCGACGCGGCGGCGTGCTGCTCGGCTCGGCGACCGATAACGGCCGGCGACGCATCTCCACAGTGAACCGCGGCGTCGATGGCCGCGAGCCCGGCCTGTCCACAGCCGATGATCAGCGCGCGCACCACACCATCCGGATCCTGCTCGCGCAGGCGCTCACGCCCCTCGCGGTAGGCCACCTCACCGGCGATCCGGCTCATGGCGGTCAGCGGATCGAGATGAGCCGCTTCGAGATCCGGTGGCATGTGCTCGAAGCCCACCGACTCCACCCCGTATTGGCTCAGCCGGTGAATGGACCGGCGGCGTTTCACCGGATCCTGGAATCCGAGGAGTAGTTGCCCGGTCCTAGTCGGCATCGTATCCAGGTCGTAGGCAGGCGGTTTCACCCAGGCGACCAGGTCGGCGACTGCGAAGACGCATTCGGGTCCGGGCACCACCGAGGCGCCGGCGGCCCGATAGTCGGCGTCGTCGAACCGGGCCCACCGACCGGCATCCTGCTCCACCACCACCTTCAGCCCGCTGCGGACCAGCGCCGTCACATCATCCGGTGTGGAGGCGACACGCAATTCGTGGGCGGCGGTTTCGCGCAGCACGCCGACGGTGGAGACACGCGGAGACCGGGCGGGAATCCGTCGTTCCAGCAGGGCGCCGGAATACGTCATGCCGGCGTCGATCCGCTGGAGCAGCCGCTCGATGCGGTCGAACAACTCGACGACCAGGTCCGGACCCACCTCGCCGGTGGCGCGCCGGGGCGTTGTCACGTTGAGCCGCACGCCCATTCGATGCGATCCGGTGCGGTCCAGCGCCACGCAGTCGATGCCGGCCGCCATCAGCAGCAGGTCCTCCAGGTCCGCGCTGGAGCGCACCGCCGCCGCCGACATCACCCCGGCATCGAATTCGATCGTGAGGAACATGCCGTCCCGGCTGCCCAAGGGCCGCAGCAATTCGGTGCCGAATCCGGCATTGATCCCGGCCACCAGCCGCCGCGCGGAATCCATCCGTTCCCGCAGCAGCACACGATTCCGGATCAGGTAACCGTCCGAGGTGCCCTCGATCGTGGCACGGGCCAGATGTGTTGTCTCACGCTGGAACGCGACGCGCAGTCGCTCGCGCACCCGGGCCAGCCACTGCTGGTCTCCCGAACAGGCCGCACCCAGCTTGCACGGGCCGAAGGCGTTGAACGCCTTGGAATTACCGGTGATGCTGAGTACCCGGTCATACAACCGGACCGGACCGTCGGCCGTCGGGACGACGATCGACGCGATCGGTACGTGCCCCGCCACGAGCAAGTCGAACGACATATCGCAGATCACCGGCACATCGGCGGCGACGAGTACCCGGCCGATCTCGACCAACTGCTCGACGGTGTAGTCGGCTACCACGGGGTTGCCGGGCAGGGTCAGCAGGACCCCGCACAGGTCTCCATGAGCCGCATGATGTTTCAGGGTTCGCGCCAGCGAGACCGGGTCGATCCGGAAGTCGCGGTCGGCGGTCACATCGCTGGTCGCCATCCGCATGCCGAACTTGGCGATGTGCCCGGCCACGCTCTTGTAGTAGCCCTCCGGGCAGACCAGGACGCCACCGGGCCGAGCCAGCGTGGCGATCGCCTCCTCCAGCAGGACGGTGCTCGAGTAGGGGCTGACGATCACCTCGCCGGGATCGATATCGACTCCCGGCATTCCGTCGATCGGTTGCGATATCCGTGCGAACAGCCGCTCGGCGGCCAACCGGCGCAGGACCGCCGGCTGCTTCTTGGCGTAGGGCGACCCGTCCCGGCCGTCGGTGAGATTTCCGCCGCCCGCCGCGCCATGACCGGCCATCACCTCGGCCCATGCGGAATTCAGGGCCGCCGTGGCGTTCCGGTCCATGGGGAGCCCGGTTTCACCGTGATACGCGTCGATGATCCCGCGATAGATCCGGCCGTTCGTCCCGGCGAACCGGCTCTCGCTGTCGAGGTAGTTCCGCGCGAGATGCTTGCGCTGGTCGGAACGGTCCGCCACGTCGACGGGGTCCAGCGGCGGCGACACCGCGAACCCTCGGCTCATCTGGGCGCGCCTTCAGAGCCGGGCTGCCCGTCGTTCCAGGCCTGACGCAGGGCCGCACGGAAACGGTCGCGGCAGTCCTCCTGGTCCAGGTGCTCGAACCGAATCAGTCCCGTACTCTCCACGAGATCGTTGACGACGAGCGCCATTCCGTCCGCCCTGAGATCACGGAGGTGCTTGAACTTGCGGTGGGCGGTCTGGACGTCGTGCCACAGTGACGAGAACCGGCTGGAGTCACGCTCGCGGCGGCGGAAGTCGTAGTCGCCGGCCAGTACGTAACTGTCGTCGACGATGAGCATGCCCTGTGCGTTGGGAGCGAACTCCCTTTTCACCAGTGTGGTTTCCACCTTCGCCTTGACCTGTTGCCAGAGCTTGTCCTCGTAGGGCGTCACGTTCACAACGTCGTCCAGCACATAGACACGCTGCACCGACACACCGGATCTGGCCTTGGCGAGGATTGCCCGGTGATATTCGACGCCGACGTCGCCGCCGATCGCGCCCAGTTCGGCGGTGTGGATCGCGCAGATCCGCTGCTGCGCGCGATCCAGCACGGTGAGCCAGTCCAGGACCGTATTCCATTCCGGCACAACGACACTGCCCGAGGGAATCTGAACCAGTACCTCCTCGGCCCGGACCAGCTGGCGCTCGGCGATCTCCCGGAGCGGCACGAGTTGCTCGCCCATGTCGTCGAGGTTGGACAGACTCTGGGCGAGCGCGAGGACCCGGGTGGCCAGGTCGGGCTTCTCGGTCGAGAGGATCTCGAAGCGGATGCGCAGGTCGCTGATGACACGCTCGGCCTCGGTCTCGTCGTCCAGGCCGGGCAGGCGTTCGCCCAGGGCCGCACTCAGCTTTTCGCGCTGGGGGCGGGGTGGAACGCGTCTGCCGTTCTCGATCTGTTGAATCAGACTGCGCGAGCAGCCGACCCGATCGGCCAGCGCCTCCTGGGTGAGATTGCGTTGCCGGCGGAGTCGCTTGACTGCCGCGCCGATCTGCTCGCCGTCCGAGGCCGAGCCAGACATGCTCGTCTCCCATCATGATCCGGATTGCTCAGACGTGTCATGCGAAGCCCATCCTAAGCACGATGTGTCATCTTCGCCATCACAGACCTGGCACGAATCTTCCGATGCTTTTGCCGGTCAGGCTGAAACGGGCGAAACAACCATGGCGAATATCAGCTGGGCCCCAGATCTGCGATTCGAATGCAGCAGCGATCAGCACCACAGCACCCAAACCGCTTGATATCTACGATATCTGAGATACATGTACGCCTATTCGCATCTTTCTACGCACTCTTCGCTTTCCATGTATCAGCCATGAGCAATTCTTCCGGCTATGTGCCATCGAAGCACTCCAGTATCGTTGGTGCTACAACCACTCTTCGAGGAGGCGCCCGACCTCATGGCCCTCGAATTCACACCCTGGACCGTCCGCAGCGACAAGACGCCCGAGATGGCCATTCGCACAACCCTTTCCACGAACAGCTGGGTGCTCACCTGGCTTCCGGATCGATTGCTCACCCAGGAAGCCGCCTGCCACGGCCTGGTGCTCGACGAGATCCTGAGCGATCCGAATCCGGACGATCCCGAGCAGGCGCTCGCGGTGGCCGAGCTGCTGGCCGCCGAGCTCGACCTCACCCTGCGCGAAGTCGTTGTGCTGCTGTGGGTTCGGTCCGCACAGCGAGACCTGCGCACCGAATCCACAACCGGCGCCGCCGCACTCGGCGGCCCCGGTCCACAGCTGATCAGCTAATCCGCTGACCGGCGCCACCTTTCGAGATCCCGGGGAGGAGATCTCCATGACCACCGATTCCACCATCCGATGTTCGCGCTGCGGCTGGACCAATGCGCATGATGCCGGCGCCTGCCGGGGCTGCGCGCGGCCGCTCGGGCGGATCGCGGCGGTGCCGCTGCCGTCGGCCGGGTATCGGAGGTCCAGTGTGATCGGCACGATCACCTCGTCGCCGCGACCGATGGAAATGCCTGCGCTGCAGCCACTGTGGTTCGTGGGCACGGCGGTCGCGCTGGTCGGCGAGGGAATGCTCCCGCTTTCGCGGGCGGCGATGGCGGTGACGGCGGGAGGGGTGGCCGTCACCGCCCTGCTCGTTCACCTGGCGGCCCGGCCTCGGATCGGGCCGCTGGCCCGGCTGGCCGGGCGCTGCGCGCCGGTACGCCGGTACCTCGGGATGCGGGTCGGTATCACCGATGATGCGGGGGCCCACTGGGTTCTGCATTTCCTGCCGCTGTTCGGCACCGACCTGCACCTGGGCGATCCCGCGTTCGCCGACGGCCACGAGAACCGGTTCGGCGAGTTCCGGGCGCTCACCGTCACCAATATCCGCACCGGCAACCGGCATTTCAGCCGCTGGGCGACCGCCTCGATCGCCGCCGCGACCAGCGTGGTGCTGGCCGGGCTGATGCTCGGGACCGCCCCCGCCTGATCAGGCGCCCGCCCGGGCCGCCGCCGGTAGCGGCGGCACCGCGGCGGGGTCGGAAAGGACTGCGCGGCGGGCGAAGCCGAGGGCGCCGGTGAGGATGCCGTTCTCGCCGAGGGCCGCCGGGGTGACCCGCAGGGCCAGGGCGGGCGCGAGGGCCCGGCGGCCGGCGAGGCGGGACTCGATGACCGGGATCAACCAGCGGAACCACTCGCTCAGCAGGCCGCCGAGGACCACTTCGTCGGCATCGAGTAGTGCGGTGATGGACAGGATCGCGGCACTGAGGGCCACGGCGGCCGTGTCGAGGGCGGCCGCCGCGCGCGCGTCGCCCCGTCTCAGCAGGGCCAGCAGCTCCGCCTGGGCGGGCTGCGAACCCTTGCGACGCAACAGTTCCCCGAGTCCGGCGGCCTCGAACACCGCCTCCGGGCCCGCGAAGCAGACCAGACAGCCGCGGGCGCCGCAGACGCAGGCGGGGCCGTCCATAGCGACCGGAATGTGCCCGGGTTCGCCGGCGATGCCGTGGCTGCCGGTGTGGATGCGGCCATCGAGGACGACGCCGCCGCCGATCCCGGTGCCGGCCTCGATCAGGACCAGGCCGCGCGAATCATGCTGCAGGGCATGGAATTCGGCCAGGGCGGCGGCGTTCGCGTCATTGACCACGTCGATCGCGACGGTCGGCGCGGGCAGCCGGGCCGCCACCAGGGCGCGCAGGCGCACCGGTTCCAGCCAGCCGAAATCCGGTGCGACCACGACGGTTTGCGCCGCGTCGTCGCGCACCGGCCCGGCCATGGCGATCACGATCCGGGCGAGTACCGGCGCGGGGTGCGGGCCCGAATCCGTTTCAGCGACGGCGTATCCGGGTAAGGACGACTCGATGCGGGCGATGACGCCGGCGACGGCGTCCGCCATGGCCTCCGGCGTGCCGGGGGCCAGGTCGTGCGGCACGACTTCGCGGTGGACGCCACCGCCCGCGAGATCGGAGACGGCGACACGGAGCTGTTCGGAGGTGATCTGGATCGCGGCAACAGCGGCGCGGCGCGGTTCGAGGCGGAGGGGCCGGCCGGGGCGGCCGCGGGTGCCGGAGCGCAGGACGTCGTCCTCGCGGAGCAGGCCACGGTCGGCGAGATCGGCGACGAGGGCGGTGACGGAACCGTGGGCGAGTCCGGTGGCGGCGGCCACCTCGGTGCGGGGGCAGGGACCGTGGTCGGCGAGGTGACGCAGGACCAGGCCCAGATTGCGGCGGCGGATGGCGGCGGCATCGGTGGGCGGGGGTGCGGGATCCACGGGGTCGAGACTAGGGTTTCGGTTAATTATTTCAAGTGTTGACGTAAATGGTGGATCAGAGGTTGGCATGGCCGCGGAACACATCGGACGACGGACCCTCCTGCTCGGGGCAGGGGTAATGGCCCTGACCGCGGCCTGCTCGAGCGGGCAATCCGGATCGGACCGGACGAGCGCGGCCGACACCGTCACCACCGCCTCGGGGCCCGTCCGCGGCGAGCGCCGCGAAACCGGCGTCGCCTTCCTCGGCATCCCCTTCGCCCAGCCGCCGATCGGTGATCTGCGCTTCGCCGCGCCCAAGAGCCCGGTCCCCTGGGTGGAGACCCGCGACTGCACGAAGTACGGACCCACCGCGCAGATCAAACAGCTGTCGGAGGTGACCGCCATCCCCGAGCCCTCCATCCCGGGCGACGGCATCCTCACAGTGAACGTCTTCACCCCGAACCCGGACCGGACCGCGAAACTGCCGGTACTGGTGTGGATTCACGGCGGCGGCTTCGTGGCGGGCAGCCCCGCCAGCCCGTGGTACGACGGCGCGGCCTTCAATCGCGACGGCGTGGTGCTGGTGTCGGCCGGCTATCGGCTCGGCATCGAGGGCTTCCTGCATCTGGACGACGCCCCCGACAATCGCGGGGTCCTGGACTGGATCGCCGCGCTCACCTGGGTCCGCGACAATATCGGCGCGTTCGGCGGCGACCCGGCCCGGGTGACCATCGCGGGCCAGTCGGCCGGCGGCGGCGCGGTGTGGGCGCTGATGAACACCCCGTCCGCGAAAGGACTTTTCCGCGCGGGCATTTCGGAGTCCGGCGCGGCCACGCAACCCAATGATCGCGCCACCGCGCTGGCCATGTCCGAGCTGTTCACCAAGCGCACCGGTGTGCCCGCCACCGCCGCCGCGCTGCGCGACGTCAGCAAGATGCGGTTGCAGGACATGGAGGACGCGCTGCGCGCTCCCGGTCCGGACAGTACCGCCGCCACCCTGCTCGGCCTCGCCCCTTGGGCGGACGGCACACTGATCCCCGCGACCAGCGCCGAGGTCCTGAAATCCGGTGCGGACCAGGATATTCCGCTCATGATCGGCTTCACCGCGCAGGAGTTCAACGGCGCCTCGCTCAGCGGCGAACAGCCGCCGGTCACCGACGCCACGCTGCCGGCGGCCCTGGGCGCGCTCGGTTTCGGCGCCGCCACCACCGCCGCGTTCGGTCTCGCCTACCCGGGGATGAACGCGAATCAGCTTGCGGGACAGGCGCAGAGCGACGCGGTCATCCGCATGCCGTCCTACCGGGTGGCGGAGATGCGGGCGGGGCGCAACCAGCCGACCTGGCTCTACGAATTCACCTGGGCCTCGAATGCGCCCAAGTACCGGGGCATGTCGTTCCACTGCCTCGACGTGCCGTTCGCCTTCGACCTGCTGGGAGCGCCGGGCGTGACCGCGGTGGCGGGCGACAATCCGCCGCAGTCGCTGGCCGATGCCGTGCACCGGGCGTGGGTGTCCTTCGTCAATGACGCGGACCCGGGTGGCGGCTGGCCCCGCTACACTCTCGACCGGCGCGAGACCATGATCTGGTCCGATGCACCGCACGTCCAGTCCGATCCATTCGCCGCACAGCGTCCGATCTGGCTGCGCTGACACCGGAGGCTACCGTGTAGCCGGAGCCGGAAGCCGTACGCGTCGAGTCGGATGGGTGGTAGGCATGCAGGTGAACCGCTGGATCGCACCGGTCGCGGTGGCCGTGACCCTGGGACTGCCCGCCGCACCCGCCGCCCACGCCGATCCCGGTGACACGCAGGTCGCGCTCGGCGGCGGCTCCGGTCTGGTCCTGGGCCGCGCCACCAGATGCAGCCTGACCACCATCGGCTACGACACCGCCGGCCGACTGATCGGCTTCACCGCCGGCCACTGCGCCGAGGCGGGGACCCCGGTGCGCGGCGAGCAGTTCCCCGATGCCGGAGTGGTCGGCGTGGTCCGCGACGCCGACCAGCAACTCGACTATGCCGTCATCGAATTCGATCCGTCCGCGGTCACCCCGCTGCGCACACTCAACGGCAGCACCATCACCGCCGTCGCCCCCACACCACCGGCCCTGAGCATCGTCTGCCAGAACGGCCGCACCAGCGGCCACGCCTGCGGCGTCGTCTTGGCCTCCAGCCCCGTGGGCTTCCTCGAACAGGCCTGCTCCAGCTACGGCGACTCCGGCGCTCCCGTCACCAGCGGCGACCAACTAGTCGGCATGGTCTCGGCGCCCTTGATCAGCGACACCCGCGTCATCCACTTCAGCTGCACCAACGCCGACAACCCGGTCCACACCCCCGTCATAGCCGTAGCCTTCGACACCATCCGCGCCGCCGTCGACGCCGGCAAGGGCGTCGGCAGCGGCTTCCAGCCGATCTGACCTCCGGCCTACCCGGCGAGCATGTCGAGCGCCCGGTCGATGTCCGCCTCGGTGTTGTAGAGGTGGCAGGCCAGCCGCAGACGCCCGGCCCGCAGGGCGCCGATGATGCGCGCCTCGCGCACCCGCTCCAGGGTCTGCTCCGGCACCTCGATCGACACGATCGCCGAATTGCCCTCGGGCAGGCCGAGTCCCTTGCGCAGCCGATTCGCCAGCGCCACATCGTGCCGGTGAATGGCGTCGATCCCGACCCGTTCGATCAGCTCCAGGCTCCGCCGCTGCCCGATCCACGCGGGCCACACCGGCCCGACATCGAACCGGCGCGCGTCCTCCGCCAGCCGCAACGGGCCGTCGTAGACGGTCTCCCAGGGGTTGTACCCGGCGTACCAGCCGGCGGCGACCGGGCTCAGATCATCCAGTGCCGCAGGCGTTCCCGCAAGGAACGCGGTGCCCTTCGGACCGAGCAGCCACTTGTAACCGACACTCACGATCCAATCGGCCCCGGTATCGCGCACCGGCAGCCAGCCGGCGGCCTGGCTCACGTCGAAGAGCACCCGCGTGCCATGGGCACGGGCGGCGGCCACGGTCGCCGCGACATCCAGCACCGCGCCGTCGGCGGACTGCACCAGGGCGGCGGCCACCACATCGTCGCCCGGCCGGATCGCGTCCGGCAGGTCCGCCAGCGGTACGACCCGCACGTTCAAGTCGGTTCGGACCAGGAAAGGCCAGAGCACCGAATTGAATTCGTGCTCGGGCACCAGCACGTTCGCGCCCGGCCGGAGGCTCTGCGCCACCAGCCCGACCAGTTGCGAGACCTGCGCACCCGCCGCCACCTGGGCCGCCTCGAACCCGGTGAGCCGTCCGAACGCGGCCCGGCACGCGTCGACGTGCGCGTCCACGCCGGGGATGTCGAACTCGCCGTGCATGCGCTGTTCCTCGGCCGCGATCACCTCTGCCACAACCGATTTCGGGAGCAGGCCGTAACTGGCCGCATTCAGGTAGGTCGTCGTGGGCGCGAACTCCTCGCGCACCATGGCCGGGAACGAAGGCGGAGTAGTGGTCATTCCACCATCCTGCGATCCCGGCCTGCGGTGCCGAAAGGGCCAGCCGCCGGAAAACTGGCTTGATCGTGAATCCGGCGGCCTGGGAAAAGGGTCAGGCGGAACGGGATTCGGCGGGGGTCGGGGTGGATTGGCGGGTGGTGCGGCGGAAGCGTAGGACGCCGTCCTCCAGTGGGGCCTTGCGGAGCATGGCGCGGTCGCGGAAGTAATTGTTGATGACCTGCCACGGGCCGCGGGTGCCCTGGCGGGGCATGACGCCGTCACCGCGCTGGATGTAGCCCGAGGTCAGCGCGCCGCCCATGAGGGACGCCTCGGAGCGGTCGCCCTCCTCGGGGATGGCGACGACCTCGGTGAATCCGTTGTCGCGCATGTGGTTCAGCAGGCGGCAGAAGTACTCGGCGGCCAGATCGGCCTTGAGGGTCCAGGAGGCGTTGGTGTAGCCGAGGATCACCATCATGTTCGGGACGGTGCCGAGCAGTGCGCCCTTGTAGGCCACCAGATCCCGGGTGGCGAGCGCTTCGCCGTCCACCTCCAGATCCGCGCCGCCGAGCATCTGTACGGTGAGACCCGTTGCGCTGACGATGATGTCGGCCTCGAGCTCCTCGCCCGAGGACAGGCGGATGCCCTTCTCGGTGAAGGTCTCGATGGTGTCGGTGACGATGGACGCCTCACCCTTGCGCAGCACCCGGAACAGGTCGCCGTTGGGCACCACGCACAGGCGCTGGTCCCACGGGTTGTAGCTCGGGGTGAAGTGCTTCATGTCGATGTCCGGCCCGACCTGCGCGCGCACCGCGGCCAGCATGAGCTTGGCCGACAGCTTGGGGTTGGTGCGCGAGAGCTGGTAGCTGGCCCGCTGCAGCGCGATATTGCGCGCCCGGCCCGCCCTGTAGGCAATGGCGGCAGGCACTCTCGCGAACTTGAAGCCGACCGCGACCGGGTCGTCGGCGGGCAGCGCGGCGATGTAGGTGGGCGAGCGCTGCAGCATGGTGACGTGCGCGGCGTCGTTGCTCATGGCCGGGATGAGGGTGATGGCGGTCGCGCCGCTGCCGATCACGACCACGCGCTTGCCGCGGTAGTCGAGGTCCTCGGGCCAGTGCTGCGGGTGCACGATCTGCCCGCCGAAGTTCTCCTCGCCGGGGAACTGCGGCCGGTAGCCCTTGTCGTAGTCGTAGTAGCCGGTGCAGCCGATGAGGAAGTTGCCGGTGTAGGTCTCGGTCTTGCCGGTGCGCTCGTCGAGCACCTCGACGGTCCACACACCCTGGTCGCCGGACCAGGCGGTCTTGGTGACCTTGCGACCGAAGCGAATGTGGTCGGTGACGCCGTATTCGGCGGCGGTGTCCTCGATGTACTGGCGGATGTGCGGACCGTCGGCGAGCACCTTGGTGCCGTGCCAGGGCCGGAAGCCGTAGCCGAAGGTGTACATGTCCGAGTCGGAGCGGATGCCGGGGTACTTGAACAGGTCCCAGGTGCCGCCGATGGCGGTCCGGCGCTCCAGGATCAGGTAGCTGCGCCCGGTCTGCTCGCGGGTCAGATGACAGGCCATGCCGATTCCGGACAGACCGGCCCCGATGATCAGTACGTCGACATGCCGCGTCATTGAGGTTCTCGCTTCTGGTCGCGCCCGGACACCGGCGTCCGGACGCACCGAGTATTACATGTTATTTACGGTAACGTCTACCTTCGGGCGGCGGGTGGGGACCAAAGTCCCCGTTCCGCGCCCATCGCCCCGATCAGGCCGCGCGGACCCGCCCCGGGCGATCCGGTTCCGACCGGTAGCGGGTGGTCGCGCCGTCGATACCCAGCGCCTTCCACACCTGCTTGGACACCGGATTCATCAGCCCGATCTTCTTGGCCAGCGACCGCACGTCACCGAAGAAGCCCGCGAAGGCCTCCTTCGAGTCGGGCAGCCCGAAGAAGACGTCCTTGCGGACCGAGCGCGGAACCCCGAATTCCCGGAAGAACGCGCGCGGCGGAACGAGGATGGCCCGCCCGCCGACCCACAGGACGATCGGGAAGGCCAGCGACAGCACGAACCTGTCCATCGGGTTCGCCTGCGGCACATGATGTTCCAGGAACTCATGGGCGAAGGAGATGTGCCGGGCCTCCTCGGCGATGTGAATCGCCATGACACCGCGCATGATCGGATGTATGTCCTCGCCGGCGCGCAGAATCGCCTTCTGGATGTGGTCGATCGGCTCCTCGCCGGAGAGCACCGCCATGAAGAACAGGTTCGGGAAGACCGAGGCCAGCGGCGGCACCAGATAGGTGAGCTGCTTGAGGATCGGGTTCATGCCGGGCACGTCGATCCCGATGCGGTTCACCATCTCCTGGAACATCAGGGTGTGGTTGCACTCCTCGATGACCTCGTGGGTGCAGTACCGGAACTCCGGTGAGCCATTGGGCAGTTTGAAGGTGTGCTGCACCATGCCGCCGATGAGCAACGTCTCGAACTGCAGTCCCACCTTGGCGATATTGGCCTGCCGCCACAGCCCGATGGCGATCTTGCGCGCCTCGGACTGCGCCTGATACCACGGATGCCGGGCGAACATATCGCCGGAAACCGGCAGGATCCACCGCTTGTCGTCGGTCTTCACCGCGAAATCGGGGTGATCCCAGTCGATATCGGTGTAGGGATCGAAATTCTTGTCGACCGAGCCCTGCGAGAGCAGCATGAGCTTCTCGGCATATTGCCGGGCGAATGCGACCGCAGGGTCGTCGGCCGTCACGGATGCTGACGTCATTGTCAGAACCTCTCGGGAAGTGACCTATGTATCTGTATCCCATAGTTACGCCTATATTGGCCGGTCGTCAACAGGAATCCGCCCGCGCTGCCCGCCGCCTTAGGTGCGCGAGCACATAGGGTGGGCCCATACTCGACACCCTGATCCTCGGCCTGCTGGCACTGGGCCCGCTGTCGGGCTACGACCTGGGCAAATGGATGGACGGGCCGGGCCGGTTCGTCGGCTACCGGGCGACCCTGCCGCAGGTGTATCGCACACTGGGCAAGCTGGTCGAGCGCGGGCTGGTCGAGTTCGAGGTCGAGGCCCGCGAGGGCAAGCCGGATGCCAAGATCTACCGGCCGGGATCGAAATGGAGTTGCTCGCCGGTGCCCGGTTTCTGGGATCCTGGGCTGGTGAACGCAGGGGAAATCACCGTCGAGTTCGCGCCCGAGCTGCGCGTGTTCGTCGGTCAGCGCGACGGCTCGCCGGTCCGGGTGGACGGCACCTCGACGCTGGGACATGTGGTGGAGTCATTGGGTGTGCCGCTCACCGAGGTGGGCGTCCTGCTGGTGAACGGGGAACCAGTTGCGGCCGGGCACACTCCACGCGGCGGCGAGAGCGTCACGGTGGCGGCGGTGGCCCGCCCGCAGACCAGTCCCGAGCCACTGCGCTTCCTACTCGACATCCACCTGGGCACCCTGGCCCGGCGGCTGCGCCTGCTGGGAATCGATGCGGCATACGAGAATCCGGATATCGGCGACGCCGCGCTGGCGGCCCGCTCCGCGGCCGAGCACCGGGTGCTGCTCTCCCGCGATCGCGGCCTGCTGCGCCGCCGCGAAATCTTTTCCGGCGCTTATGTTTACAGCCACCATCCGGCGGAGCAGCTGGATGACGTGCTGTCCCGCTTCGCCCCGCGCCTGGCCCCGTGGACCCGCTGCACCTCCTGCAACGGCACGCTGCGCGCCGCCGACCGCGAGACCGTCCGCGACCACCTGCCCGACAGCACGGGCCAGACCTACGACTCCTTCGCCCAGTGCGTCGACTGCGGCCAGACCTACTGGAAGGGCGCGCACCACGCCCGGCTGGACGCCATCGTGGCGGACGCAATGGCCAAATTCGCCTGACCGATCGCGACCAATGCCCAGGTCGGCCCCTGCCAGGCCGCGATCGTGGGGTTCGTCCAGAACGTGGCCGTCACATCTTCGGCAATACCGAGGATCTGACCTGCACCACGGCTTCAGCGGGCGCGGGCGGCCGCCGCGGCCGCGTCGAGGCGGGCGCCCAGGGCCTTGACCTGATCGCGCAGCACCTCGATGTCCTCTATCGGGACCCCGACCAGGTCCACCACGGTGCGGATCATCTGCTGTGCGCCGTGCTGGAGTTCGCGGCTGGCGTCGGTGGCGTGCAGCACCACCGCCCGGCCGTCGGTGGCGCTGCGCACGCTCTCGACCAGGCCGCGCGACTGTAGTCGCTGGACCAGGGGCGAGAGCGTGCCGTAGTCGAGATGCACCTGTTCACCGAGGTCCTTCATGGTGATGCCGGGCCGTTCCCACAGCGCCAGCAGCACCAGGTACTGCGGGTAGGTCAGGTTCATGTCGTCCAGGAACGGCCGGTAGGCGGCGGTCATGGATCGCGACGTGGAGTACAGCGCGAAGCACAGCTGAGCATTGAGCGACAGCAGTGCGTAGTCGATCTCCTCGTCCGCTCCGGCCCGTTGCCCGTCGGGTGCGGAAGGCGGATGTTCGTGCATTACTGCACTGTACTGCGGACCGTGGCGAGCACGGCGTCGGTGGCCGCGCGATCGCCGACAGTGATGCGGATACCGGTGGGATAGGCCTTGACGTGGATGTCCGCGCCAGCCAAAGCCGTTGCCACCCGATCGGCCTCGGCGCCGGACAGCGTGAGGTAGGAGAAGTTGGCGTAGCTGTCGGGAACGCACAGGCCGAGCTCGCGCAGCCCGGCGGTGAGATGAGCGCGATGCTCGCCCAGCACCGCCACCCGCGCCGCGATCTCGTCTTCCGCCTCGTAGCAGGCCCGCACCGCCACCTCGGCCAGCGCGGTCATGCCGAACGGCAGTTGCCAGCGGGCGATGCGCTCGATGAGCTCCGGCGCACCGAGCGCATAGCCGACCCGCAGGGCCGCCAGGCCGTACGCCTTCGAAAAGGTGCGCAGTACGAGCAGATTCGGGTGCCGGTCCAGCAGGGCGAAGACATCGATGCGGTCCGCCTCGGCGACGAAATCCACGTAGGCCTCGTCCAGGACGACGGTGACCGCCGCCGGGATCTCGTGCAGAAAGGCCTCGAATTCCCCTGCCGGCACCAGGGTTCCGGTCGGATTGTGCGGGCTGCAGACCACCAGCAGCCGGGTCCGTTCGGTCACCGCGGCGGCCAGTGCCGCCAGGTCCTGGCGGCCCGAGCCGGTGAGCGGCACCGTGACGGGCCGCCCGCCCGCCATGCTGGTCAGGATCGGGAACCCGTCGAAGGTGGGCGTCGCCATGACGACTTCGGCCGCGCCGGAACCGAATTCCTGGACGATGTGCATGATCACGCCGGTCGCACCCGCGCCCACCACGATGCGATCGGGGTGGCAGCCGAGCCGGGCGGCGATCAGCCGCGGCAGCCGCTGCGGCAGGAATTCCGGATAGCGATTAGCCGAGGCCAGGGCGGCGCTCAGCGCCTGCTGGACCGAGGGCGGCGGTCCGTAGGGAATCTCGTTGAGCTGCAGCCGATGTCCGGCCGTGATCAGCGGACTCATCGCGGCCGGCCCCTCAGCGCCCGCCCCAGCGGACGGCGGCGGCCCCGGCGAAATCACCCGCGTGCGCGAAGCCCGCGAACATCACCAGCGACCCGGCCGGCACCCGGCCCTCGTCCACCGCCCGGTCGAAGGTGACGGGAATGCCCGCCCCGAACAGGTTTCCGCAGTCGTCGAAGGTGTCCGGGTGCCGTTCGGGCGGCAACTGCAGGGCATCGCGCCAGTTGCGCAGGAAAGCGCGGTTGGGCTGATTGGTGACCAGCAGATCCAGCTCCTGCGCGGACACCCCGATGCGACCGCACACCGCATTCGCGACCTCGGGCACCAGCCGGTTGCCGCGCTGCAGCACCTTGGCGATCTTGGATTCGGTGAAACCCACGTGCATCTGGCCGGATCCGGCCTCCCAGTAACGGCGCGGCGGGTCGGCGATGACGGTCATCTGCCCGGCGAACTCCGGCAGGTGCCGGGTCTCGATATCCAGGATCGGCGAAGCATCGGACTTCACCAGCAGTCCCGCGCCCGCACCGTCGCCCGGAATCGCGGCCTGCGCCTTGCCGCGCACCTGCTCCTGGGTGAAGACCTGGCCCGCGACATTCTGGATGGTCACCACCAGCGCGGAGCGGGCGTCGGACGAGAGCAGGATCTGGCGGGCCAGCTTCATGCCGTACACGAAGGACGCGCAGCCGCCGTTGTGCAGGTCGATCAGCCACTCGGGCGCGATGCCCAGGCGCGCGGCCACGTCGCCGCCGCTGCCCACGATGCCGATGTCCGGGAGCTGGGTGTGCACGATGAGAACATCGATGTCGCGCAACGCATCCCGGCCCTGTCGGGCCAGGATCGGGGCCACGGCGCGCTCGGCCATATCGGCGGGCGTCTCACCGGGCGCGACATGGTGACGGAACTTGGGGGCCTTGAACATGATGTTCGAGGTGACCTCGTCCGGATCCGCGTACTGCGCGAAATAGTCTGCCGGGACAATGTTCTCGGGCAGGTATCCGGCGACGTCGAGCAGGCTGACGGTGCTCATGATCAGGCCATCCATTCCGGCTTGATCGGCTGCCCGGCGGCGTGCCGATGTTCGCAGATCGCTTTGAGATTGCGCAGTTCCAGCAGGTGCCCGGCGGCGAAGAGGTGCCAGAAGTCGCCCACCCAGACCGGGCGGCCCTGCGGCTCGGTCTCGGGATAGCCGTTGTCCTCGTAGAAGGGGTGATGGCAATTGGTCCAGGTGACAACGGATCCCGGCTTGTTCAGCACGAGTTGCGCGTCGACGACCCGCATCAGGTAGATCATCCACAGGTGGTCGGCCTGATCCCAGGCGCAGTGGTAGTCCACGGTGCGGGCGTCGGGGTTGGCGACGGTGCGGGTGTAGATGCGGGTGTGCGAGCCGATCCGATCATCCGACACCCAGATCTCGGGATCGCCGGTGCGCTCGAAACCCCGCATGCTGTAGGTCCATTCGCACAGGCTGCGCGTGTCGGCCAGATATCCGTACACCTCGTCCGGCGGGGCGGCGATGAATTCGGTGACGGTGCAGTAGTCCCCGTAGATCTCGTCGTGCGGGTACACGGCGCGGGTCATGTCGAGTACCAGCGGCATGCCCTCCTTGAGGGCCATGGTCTCGATGCGGTACACGCCCGGGATATCCAGCTCCGGGACTTCGATCGGCGCGTCGGTGACGGTCTCGGTCATGCGAGGGGCTCCTTCAGGAAGGGGGCGAACGGTGGGATTTCGTCTGGGTCACACTGCAGTTCGATGAACGCGGGCCCCGGTACCGCCCGTGCCTTGTCCAGTACATTCTCGAATTCGGACAGGGTGCGCGCGGTCCAGGCGGGCAGCTCGGGAAACATGGCCGCGACCCCCGCCCCGATCTCCGCCGCCCGGAACCGGTTGAAGCTGTACTCGCCGGAATAGAAGACCTGCTCCCGCGTCACGCACATGGCGTGCGCGTTGTTGTTGAACACCACGAAGGTCACCGGCACCTGGTACTCGACGGCCGTGTGCACCTCGTGGCCGTGCATGAAATACGCGCCGTCCCCGGCGATCACCACGGCCCGCCGCCCCCGCCCCAGCGCACACCCGATCCCCGCCCCGAACGAATACCCCATTCCGCCCATGCCGAGCGCGATGAGAAACCGCCCGTCCTCGGGGACCCGCAGGTAGTGCACGACGGCGGCACCTGTGTTCCCGGCATCCACGACCACATCGGCCCCAGGCTCGAGCGCCGCCTCGATGGCCGCGACGGCCGGGCGATATCGCACACCCGGCCCGGACGCGGGCGGGACGGTCAGCTCGGGCAGTGGGCGGGGATTCGATTGCACACCAACCGATTCCGAGGTGAATACCGTGTCACCAGCCATCGCCGAGGTGCCCTGCAGGACGGCCGATTCCGCCAGGAAAGCACGTATTTCGCCGAGCGATGCACCCAACGGCCCTCGCGCCCCGGCATGGACCGGCACGAACGGCTGTTCCGCTCCCAGATACACCACGCGCGGACAGGCGGCCAGCGCCGCATCCAATCCGGCCCGGGCGGTCATCGACAGCGGTGCCCCCACCAGCAGGCACAGCTCCGCCGCCGCGACGAGCCCGGCAGCATCGGGGTGCCCCATGACTCCGACGACCCCGGCGAAGCGGTCATCCCGATTCGAGAAGGCATCCTTGGCATCCGGTGTGACCAGCACCGCCGCATCCAGCACCCGCACCAACTCCGCAAGCTCGGCCCGTGCATCGGCCGCGGCAACCTCGGGTCCGGCGATGACAACCACCCGGCTACCGGAAGGCATATCGGCAAGCAGCGCCGCGATGTCCGCCGGCATTTCCTCCGAGCCCGCAATCGGCTCATCCCGGCCCGCGTGGGCGGGTTCGTATCGCAGGCCGGCCTCCAGGGTGGAGCCGCTCGATATCAGGGTTGCCTGAATGTCCTTGGGGAGCAGTAGGACTGCTGGGCCGCCGGACCGGGCAGCGGCGATGGCACGGTCCAGTTCGGCGGAGATGTCCTGGGGCCGAGTGACTTTGGCGCAGTGGCGGGAGACTGCGGTGAAGATGCGCTCGGCATCGAGGCGGCCGGGGTGGCCGCTGGTGTCCTGGAAGGCGCCGCGGCCTTCGAGGGTGGTCGGGGGCTGGCCCACCAGGGCCAGGACCGGGACCCGGGAGTCGAAGGATTCGGCGAGGGCGGCGAGGAGATTCATGGCGCCGCCGCCGGAGGTGGCCGCCACCACGCCGAGGCGAGTGGTTGCGCGGGCGTAGCCGTCCGCCATGGTGGCCGCGCCGAATTCGTGTTTGGCGATGATGCCGGTGAGGCCGGGGTGCCGGTGGAGGGCGTCGTAGAGGTCCTCGATATTGGCGCCGCCGACGCCGAAGATGTGGTCAGCGTGTGCCGCGATCCGCTCGGCAATGACGTCGGCCACGGTTCGGAATTCGGGCTTTCTCTCGGGCACGATCCCCCGTTTCGCATTGCCTTGTCCGCGATATATCGCACACAAGGTATCCATCCGGAGCGAACTCGATCAACATGGCACAAGTCACACTCAATTCGGAAGATGCTGTTGGGAAGCACAATTAGCCACGCGAAGACCCCGCCGGGGATGCCTCGGCGGGGTCCCGGTCCGGACGCAGGGGGAGAACCGGACCGCATCTGGATGGCTACCGGCGTGGGACCGGTCTATCCAGTCAACGATCGGCGGCCGGCCGGGGTTCAGTGCGAGCACCCGATCGGCGTGTCGGCCTTCCGAAGGCCGCGCGGGCCAGCCGGAGGCAGCGCCGGTCGCCGTTGAGAGTGAGCCCGAGGCGGTTGGGAACGTAGGCGAAGGAGAGCCCGGTTTCCGGATCGGCGAACCCGAGCGAACCGCCCATACCGGGCGTGCCGAAGGCGCGGTGGCCGGACGACCCAAACGGGAAGGCCGGGCAGGACTTTCGGAAACCGAGGTGGAATCGGGTCGTGGTCTTGAGCACGGCATCGGGTGCGGGCACCGGCCCCGGATCGGCGATGCGGGCGCGCACATCGTCCGCGATCGACAACTCACCGGTCAGCCCGGTCGCATAGATCCGCGCCAGGCCGCGCGCCGAGCCGACACCATTGCTGCCCGGCAGCTCCACCGACATGATCTCGGGTCGTACGAAGTCCTCGGGCATGCCCAGGTCCGGAACCGTCAGCGCCCGGAAGAGCGGACCCCGGCGCAGCAGCGCCGGAACCGCCTGATTCCAGGGCAGATTCCGCTCGTGCCGCAGGTCCAGCCCGGAGGTGCGGACCAGCCGGGCGATTCGCTGACCCCCGAGATCCGCATCCAGCCCGATCGTGAAATCGACGCCCAGCGGACCGGAGATCTCCTCGGCGATGAACCGCCGGATGCTGCGCCCGGCCGGATCGGCGCGACGCACCAGCTCATTGATGTACAGCCCGATGCTGACCGGGTGATAACCCTGCCGCGTACCCGGCGTCCACCCCGGCCGCTGTGCCGCCAGCACGCCGGCAACGCGATCCAGATCGAACAGGTCCGCCAGGGTCATCCGGGTATCGCGCAGAATGTGGAGGCCCACCTGATGATCGATCAGCTGCCGGACGGTGACCTCGGCCTTGCCTCGCGCAGCGAATTCGGGCCAGTACCGCGCCACCGGCTCGTCGTAGTCCAGCTGCCCGCGCGATACCAGCATGGCAAGCGACAGCGCCGCAATACCTTTCGTCGACGAGAACACCGGGGCGATGGTGTCCTGCTCCCACGGCAGCCGCCGGACCGCATCCCGCCAGCCGCCCCAGAGGTCCACCACGGGTGTGGCGCCATCGAACACCGCCACGGCCGCGCCGATCTCCCCGTGCTGGAAGTTGCGCCGGAACGCGTCCGCAACGCGCCCGTACCCGTCGGCCGCATACCCGTGAATAGTCATGTCGCTCATCGGACGCGAGACTACGACACGCCGCAGGCCAGGGGTGCGGGCCGTGACTCGCGCTCGAACCCCTGCCAGCCAATTGCAGAGCGTTCACCAACCGCGATCAGGGCGTCACCTCCTCACATGGCGGCTCTCAGCAATTGCGCCGTATGCTCGGCATCGGCACGAACGTGGCACCCAGCCACTACTCCCGCTTTTGAAGGGGCCTGGATGCCACGCACCACCCGGATAACCATCATGCTGCTGTTCGCGGCGTGGGTGGTCGATTACATCGATCGGACCGTGATCAATTTCGCGCTGCCCTCGATCGGCGACGACCTGGGTCTCGACCACACGCAACAGGGTCTGCTGGTGTCGGTGTTCTTCATCGCGTACGCGCTCATCCAGGTTCCTGGAGGTTTGCTGGCGGATCGGTACGGGGCCCTGAAGGTCGGCATCGTGGGCCTGACGGCCTGGTCGATCTTCACCGGATTGACCGCGGTCGCCTGGTCTTTCGCGGTCCTGCTGGCCATCCGGTTCCTGTTCGGTTCGGTGCAGGGTGTTTTCCCGGCGGCCGCCATCAAGGCGCTGGCGGAACGCAGTCTGCCCGAGCAGCGGACGACCGCGGCGGGCTGGACGAACTCCTCGAACGCGGCCGGCCTGCTGCTGGCCGCGGTGATCGCGGGGGTCATGCTGCCCACGGTCGGGTGGCGGGTGATGTTCGGGGTCATCTCGGTGCTCGGGGTGGCGGTCATCCTGGCGTGGCGGTGGTGGATGCCGGAACCGCTGGTGCAGGACGAGATTCCGGTCGCGAACGCCGGCACGAAGGCCGAACGCCGCGCCGTGCTGCTCTCGCCCGCGCTGATCGGCTTCGCGGTCGTCTTCTTCGGCTACGACGTGCTGGTGTGGGGTGTCACCGCGTGGACGCCGACCTTCCTGCACCAGCGCGGAATCTCCATGGGCGGCATCGCCATCGCCGCGGTGCCGACCACGCTGGCCGCGGCGGCCGGCGTCGTGCTGGGCGCCCGGCTCTCCGATCGGATCGGCGGGCGGCCTCGGGTGATCGTGGTGCCGGCCATGGCCTTCACCGCCGCCATGCTCTTCGCCCTGCCGCGAGCCGATTCCTTCCCGCTGTTCGTGCTGCTGGGCACGATGATGAGTCTGGTCGCCGGGATGGCCTACATGCCCGCGTTCTCGGTGCCGCTGCGGTCGCTGCCGAGCGCCTACATCGGCGCGGCCACCGGGGTGATCATCTTCGGCGGGCAGCTGGCGGGGGTGACGAGCCCGCTCGCCTTCGGTGTCATCACCGATCATGTCTCGTACACAACGGCTTTCGAAGCCATGGCCCTCGGACCGCTGCTGGCGCTGCTGGCAGCGGCCGTGGTCCCGCAAACCGCCGACGCGTTCCGGGCGACGGTGGCCCGCCGCGCCTCGGCGACCGTCCCGACGAAGGAGAGTCTCACATGACCGAGCACTGGCAGCAGGTCTACCGCCATCTGCACGCTCACCCGGAGCTGTCGGGCCAGGAGCACGCCACTGCTCGCCTGGTGGCCGATGAGCTGCGCGCCCTGCCCGGCTGGGAGGTGACCGAAAACGTCGGTGGCACCGGCGTTGTCGGCGTGCTCCAGAGTGGTCCCGGGCCGGTGGTGTGGCTGCGCGCGGATATGGATGCGCTGCCGGTGCAGGAGGAGACCGGGCTCGACTACGCCTCCACGATCCCCGGCGTCATGCACGCCTGTGGCCACGACGTACACGTCACGGCGCTGCTCGGCACCTGCGCGGAACTGTCGGCGAATCCATTGCCCGGCACGGTGGTCGCGCTGTTCCAGCCCGCCGAGGAGACCGGGGCGGGCGCACAGGGCATGATCAATGACGGTCTGCTGGAACGCTTTCCGCATCCGCGCATCGTGCTCGGCCAGCATGTGAGCCCGCTGCCCGCGGGCATCATCCTGAGCCGGCCAGGCACGCTGATGGCCGCCTCCGACTCGGTCCGGATCACCTTCCTGGGCAAGGGCGGCCACGCCTCCCAGCCGCACACCGCCATCGATCCGCTGCTCATGGCGGCCTCCCTGGTGGTGCGGCTGCAATCGCTCACTGCCCGCCAGACCGCCACCGCCGCCAGCCCGGTCCTCACCGCAGGCGCCCTGCACGCGGGCACCCGGCCCAACATCATCGCGGACACTTCCGAGGTCCTGCTCAGCCTGCGTACCTTCACCGACAGTTCGCGCAACCACATGGTCGAGGGCATCCAGCGCATGGCCGAGGCCGAGGCGGCCGCCGCCGGCGCACCCCAGGAACCGAAAGTCGAGTTCTACGACCACTTCCCGGTCACCGAGAACACCCCCGATGACACCGAACGGGTCCTGGCCACCCTCACCGCCGCCGGCCTCCCCGTCATGCCCATGGACAACCCCATCACCGGCAGCGAGGATTTCGGCGCCTTCGGCACCGCGGCCCACGCCCCCTCCGTCTTCTGGCACATCGGCGGCATGAACCCCGCCCGCTTCACCGAGGAGGACCAGGCCTACATGCTCACCGAAGGCGCCCTCCCACCCCGCTTCCCCTCCAACCACTCCCCCCGATTCGCCCCCGACCCCGCCCAAGCCCTCCCCGCCGCCATCACCACCATGCTCACCGCCGCCCGAGCCGAACTCACCCGCGCCTGAAAGCCGACCGATAGCAACGCATACCGCGACCGGGCCGACCCGAGTTCAGCGTCGGCCCTGTCCTTTTCGGGACGATCGATACGCGATAGTGGGCTGCCGAGGGGTTGGGAGTTACGCCAATATCGGTGCCAGTGGAAAGGCCGACCGGGCATCGCCGCCGGGTCGCGAATACCGAAGGCCGTCTTCGGATTCCGTGGAACGATTCTCTCCGCGCTCCGCGGTGGATGCGGCGGACGGCGATCCGAAGACGAAGCCGCGCAGGGCCAGGAAGCGGAGGCCGCCGATGGCTGCGGTGAGGGCGATGACGGCGGCCGCGCGGGTCAGGGGGCTGAGGCCGGGCGCGTAGGAGTCGAGGGCGGCCAGGGCGGCCGTGCTGATCAGGAGGCCGATGACGGCCAGTCCGCCGCCTTCCCATTGCGCGGTGAACCAGGTGACGCGGCCGGCGGCGCGGAAGGTGAGGTGACGGTGGAGTTCGTTGGCGATCACGGTGCTGAGGATCGAGCCGGCGATATTGGCGATCAGGGGGCCGGCGCTGTTCAAGGTCAGGAACAGTAGGAGGTAGGTGATATTGCTGGCGCCGCCGACCAGGGCGAAGCGGATCAGCTGGGCGAAGACGTGATCGCCGCGCAGGTAGCGCAGTCCGAGATCGGCGGTGCTGTTCACGTGATCACCGTCGCTGGCGCGACTGACATCGACCTGACGTCGACCTGACGCGCGGCTTGCGTCGGGCGCTCACTGGTCGAAGGCGATGTGGAGGTCGTCCGATTCGGGCAGGGTCTGGCAGGCGAGGGTCAGGCCCTGCGCCAGTTCCGCTTCGATCAGGGATTCGTTCATGAGCATGCGGGTGCGGCCCTGCTTGACGCTGCAGACGCAGGTGGCGCAGGCCGATTCGCGGCACACATAGGGGGCGTCGATGCCGTGGCTCAGCAGGACATCCAGGAGTTTCTCGGATCTCGGCCACGGCAGGGTGTGGGTTTCGCCGTCGATGTCGACCCGGACGGTCGCGACATCCGCGGCAGCCGTGCCCCGGGCGGTCGCCACGGCCTGCGTGGGTTCGGATGCCACCGGGGTGTGGCGTTCGAACGGGTTGCCGGTGAGCGAGCGGTAGTTCTCCTTGCGGATGGCCCGGCCGGGAATGCGGAGCTGACCGAGGCCCTGCTCCACCGAGGACGCGAAACCCGCGGGGCCGCAAACGTAGACGTCATGACGCCGGTAGGGACGTGCCCACAACGCGAAGACACGCGCGGACGGCAGCCCCCGCTCGGATTCGAGCCAGTGGGTCACCGTCAGGCGGCGCGGGTAACCGCGGGCCAGCTGCTGCAGCTGATTCGCGAAGATGATCGATTCCCGGTCCCGGTTGGCGTAGAACAGTGCGATATTGCCGCGACCGATGGCGAGCGCCGATTTGAGGATGGACATGACGGGTGTGATGCCGCTGCCCGCCGCGCAGAGCAGTAGATCCCGGTCCCACGCGCGCGGCACGAAATTGCCCGCCGGTTCGAGGACGGTGAGGATGTCGCCCGCGGAGACGTTGTCGCACAGCCAGTTCGAGCCGTAACCGCCCGGCGTGCGCTTGACCGTCACGGTGGGCCGGTCGTCGCAGTGCGGGCTGCTGGACAGGGAGTAGCAGCGGGCGACCGAGCCGGTGCGCTCGCTGGGAACGCGCAGGGTGAGGTATTGGCCCGGCGCGTAGGCGAAGCGGCGGGTCAGGTCGGTGGGGATATCGAAGATCAGCGAGACCGCGTCGGCGGTCTCGCTGATGACTTCGCGCACCTTCAGCTGGTGGGCGCGTGCGTTCAACGGGGTCCTCCCCGGCCGAACGCCAGCTCCCCCAGGGACTGGATACGCTCCATCGAAAGCGGTTGCGTCATCCGGCGATTGACGCCCGGCGCGATGCGCAGCATGAAGTAGCCCAGCCACGCCTCGGCGCGTACCGGAACCACCGCCAGGTCGTAGCGGACGGCGCGCACCACGGCCCGCGCCACCAGATCCGGGCTCAGCGGCGAGAAGGGCAGCCGCTCGGCCAGTTCCTGAATCTGCGCGGTGAGCTGCTGCCCGCGCTCCAGCAGCCGCGGATCGACGCCCACGGCGATCGCGTGCCGGGCGATATTCGTATTGATCACGCCGGGACAGATCGCGCTCACCCCAACGCCTTTGGGCCCGAGCTCCAGCCGCAGGCACTCGGTGAGCATCTTCACCCCGGCCTTGGACACCGAGTACGCCGACATCACCGGAGTAGGCGTGAACGCAGCCGCCGAGGCGATGTTCACGATGTGCCCGCGCTTGCCCTCATCGATCATGAGTCGCCCGAAGGCCCGGCAGCCGAACACCACGCCGAGCAGATTCACGCTCAGCTGATGCTCCCAATCCTCGGGCTCGAGATCCAGAAACGCCCCGCTGACCAGGATTCCGGCATTGTTGACCAGCACATCCGGCACCCCGTGATCGGCGTGCACGTCCCGGGCGAAGGCAGCCCACGCGTGCGGGTCGGTGACGTCGAGCTGCATGGCGACCGCCCGCTGACCCTGCGACTGGATGACGGCCACCGTCGACAGCGCCGCGTCCTTGTCGATGTCCGACACGATCACCCGGGATCCCATGCGCGCGAACCGCCGGGCCGTGGCCCGCCCGATCCCGCTGCCCGCACCGGTGACAACCACCAGCTTCGGATCGACACTGTTGAGTTTCACGAGACCTCCCGGCGCACCCTGTCACTGGCTCTCACGTCGCCAACCCCTCAGCCGATGCGGTCGAGCAGTTCGCCGTCCGTGCCGAACAGCTCCCGCCGCCATCGTTCGAGCAGCGCGTTGGTGTCGATGTCGTCGGGATGGAACCCCGGCCGCAGGTAGGGCCGCATCTCCTTCAGCAGCCCCTGCACAATCGGCCCGCGGTACAGCCGAATCGACTGCCGCACCACCTGCAGGGGCCGCCAGCTGCGTGGATCACTGAGGATCGAGGCGAGCACACCGAGCGAGACCACCGGAATGGTGAAGACATACATCCCCGCCATCACACCGATGCGCACCATCTCGGTCCCGCCGGCGCTCCGGAACACGTCGAAGGCCACCGACTTGTGCTCGAGTTCCTCGAAAGCGTGCCAGTTCAACAGATTCCAGACCTCCGGATCGCCCGGAATATCCTGGATCTCCTGGGTGCCCAGTACCCGCTTGGCGAGCGTCGCCGTGTAATGCTCGGCGGCGGCGGTCACCGCCAGATGCACCTGCCGCGGCACCGCGTTCTCGATCGCGACCACGCCCTTCTCCCGTAGCGCGCCGGGCGCGAAGGTGAACAGGCGGACGATGGGGAAGCCGTTCTCGATGAGCTGCTCGTTCAATCGCCGATGCTGCTGCCCGTGCACCGCCTCCTGGCCGATGAATCCGGCAACCCGCTTCTTGAGCACGGGATCGGTGATCTCACCGGAGTATCTGCGCACCGAGCGGATGAAGGATTCCTCGCCCGGCGGAAAGGCCGCCGAGAGCACCGCAATCAGGTGGGTGAGGGGAATGTCGCCCTGGACGAACTGATGCGCCATCGGTTCGGGCTCGCCGAACCGGAATCGCATGCGCCGCACCTTCGGATAGGGCATGAGGGACGTGCTGTCCTGCCGACCGATCGCCATTGGCCGGTCCTTTCTCGCCATGGGTTGTGACTACTTCACGTGCTCGACGAGCTGACCGTCCGGCCCGAAAAGCTCCTGCTGCCACCGGGACAGCAGTGCCGCGGTGTCGATGTCGTCGGGGTGGAAGCCGGGCCGCAGGTACTTGCCGAGCTCCGGCATGAGCCCGTGGAAGATGGGGCCGGTGAACAGCCGATATGCCTCGCGCGCCACGCGGATCGGCTGCCGCCGCGCGGCCGGGTCGCGCCCGACGGCCAGCGCCAGGCTCAGGTAGGTCAGCGGCAGCGTCAGCGAGTACATGGCGAGCATGACCCCGATGCGGGTGCGCTCGGTACCGCCGACCGCGCGGAACACGTCGAAGGCCACCGACTTGTGTTCGAGTTCTTCCAGCGCATGCCAATTCAGCAGATTCCACACTTCCGGATCACCGGGAATGGCCTGGATCTCGTCGCTGGACAGCACCCGCTGCGCCAGCACGGCGGTGTAGTGTTCGGCCGCCGCGGTCATGGCCAGGTGTACCTCGGGCGGGACCCGCTCCTCGATCCAGAGCATGCGCTCCCGGGCCCGCTCGGAGTCCAGCCAGGCGATGGGATAGCCCAGCTCGACCAGCTTTTCATTGAGTTTGCGATGCTCCTGGCCATGCATGGCCTCCTGCCCTACGAAACCGGTCACCCGCTTCTTGAGCATCGGATCGGTGACCCGGTCGGCCACCCGGCGCACCGAACGAATGAAGGACTCCTCCCCCGCTGGGAAGCCGCCGGACATGCCGGCCACGAAATGGCTGTAGACCAGGTCGTTTTCGACGAAGTACTTGTCGCTGGAAGTGCGCTGATCGAATCGGAACCTGATGCGGCGGGCCTTGGGATAGGCCTGCGCCGGAAGGGCATTCGCCATCTGGACCATCCTTGATGCAACACGAAGTACCTAGTACTGCGTGCTCGATGTAATGCCCAGTGTAGGATTGTCCCAGACAGTGCACAAGGCAGGTGCCGTAACGGATCGAATTACAACCTGCCGCATGGCCTCCCACCCGAGTCACGACCGCCCGGGCGAGAGGAATGGCTCAGCGAATGAAGCGCTCCACCATCCGCCGCTCGCTGGCGACATCGGCCAGGGGCCAGGTCAGCAGCGACAGCACCATGCGCACAATCCATTGCGCCGCTTCGTCATCCGGCGCGATCCCGGTGAGCAGGGTGGCGACCCGCCCCAGCTCCGGCGAGCTCGTGAAGGCGCCGCCACTGCCGCCCGCCCGGGTGCCCGCGAATCCGTTGGCCAGCACCGGATCCGAGCGCACCGCCGCCACCGACGCCAAGATCGCCTCCGCGATCCGGCGCGAGCCCTCGTACCGCCGCACCGCCACGGCCACCCGCTCCGCCACCGCGATCGCCGATTTGGCCATCACCGCGTCGAACAGCGCGGCCTTGCCGGGAAAGTGCCGATACAGCGTGGCTCGCGAGCATCCGACCGCGCTCGCCACCTCGTCCATCCCCACATGGTCGAACCCGCGCGCCTGGAACAGCTCCGACGCGACCCCGACGATCCGGTCCGCGGCGACCGACCGCCGCACGCCACCCGCCAGCCAGTCCACGCGCTGCTCGGTCACCATGCCCACTCCTCATCGATGAAGATCAGGTCTCATCCTGAGATGTGAGTCCGGATTCGTCCAGGGTCAATGCGGACACCACGGGGTGCCCACTGGATAGCTGAATCTCCGCAAATACACCAAATCGCCTCGGATACCGATCTACAACAGACCTATCTCAAATTGCTGGAAGTTCACCTTTTCTGTGTGAGGCTGGCGGAAGACGTGGCGTGGACGGTGTCCGCGTACGCGCTCGAGAAATACGCGTACTGGCTCGGGGATTGCGGTGGCAAACGGTCGGCGAGGAGACGACGCGTGGAGAAGAGGGTGCGCGGCTCGGGCGCAAGCTCGACTACAACCGCCAATATTCGGGCCGGTCACCAAGGCCGTCGACCTTGGAACCAACTGGATCGAGAGCCGGAAAGCCCAACAGTGAGGTGACACATGACACTAGAACCTGCGGATCGCACCGATTTCGACAATGCCGAGCGCGGCTTCATCGCCCGCCTCTCTCCCGCCGTGATTTCGGGGAAGAACGGCGGCGTGGCCTACGACGCGGACTCTTTCGACTTCCTGCAGGCCGATGGCGCGGCCACCGTCCCCCCGAGTCTCTGGCGGCAGTCCCAGCTCACCGCGATGCACGGCCTCTACGAGGTGTGCGAGGGCGTGTATCAGGTTCGCGGCCTGGATATTTCGAACATGACACTGATCGAGTCGGACAATGGCGTCATCGTGGTCGACCCGCTGGTCAGCGCGGAGACCGCGGCCGCTGCGCTGGCACTGTACCGCGCGAACCGCGGCGACCGCGCGGTCACCGCGGTGATCTACACCCACCCGCACGCCGATCACTTCGGCGGCGTCCTGGGGGTGGTCGATCCGGACACCACCGTGCCGATCATCGCACCCGAGCACTTCATGGAACACGCCATCTCGGAGAACGTGTACGCCGGTTCGGCCATGCTGCGCCGCGGCATGTACTACTCCGGCGCGAATCTGGCGCGCGACCCGAAGGGACTGGTCGGCATGGGACTGGGCCCGGTCGCCTCGGCGGGTGAATTCGGGCTGCTCGCACCGACACTCGACATCACCGCCACCGGCCAGGAGGAAGTGGTCGACGGGGTGCGGATCATCTTCCAGATGACGCCCGGCACCGAGGCGCCGGCCGAGATGAACTTCCTGCTGCCCGACCGCAATGCGCTGTGCATGGCCGAGAACGCCTGCCACACCTTGCACAACATCCTCACGCTGCGTGGGGCGCAGGTTCGCGATGCCCGCATGTGGTCGCGGTACATCGCCGAGGCGATCGAGATGTTCATCGACCGCACCGATGTCGTGTTCGCCTCGCACCACTGGCCGACCTGGGGCCGGGACGACATTGTCGAGTTCCTGATCCAGCAGCGCGACACCTACGCCTACCTGCACGACCAGACCGTGCGGCGAATGAACCGGGGCGAGATCGGAATCGAGATCGCCGAAGACTTCCCGCTGGCCCCGGAGCTGGCCGCACAGTGGAACAACCGCGGGTACTACGGCTCCATCAGCCATGACGTGAAGGCCGTCTACCAGCGCTATCTCGGCTGGTACGACGCCAATCCGGCGCACCTGTGGCCGCACCCGCCGCAGGAGCAGGCCACCCGCTACGTGCAGTTGCTCGGTGGCGTGGACGCGACCGTCGCCAGGGTGAAGGAGTTCGTGGACCAGGGTGATCTGCGCTTCGCGGCCGAACTCGGCAGCCACGCGGTCTTCGCCGACCCGTCCCACGCCGAGGCCAAGGAGACCCTGGCGGCGGTGTTCGAGCAGCTCGGCCTCGGCTCCGAGAACGCGACGTGGCGCAACTGTTTTCTCACCGGCGCACAGGAACTCCGCCGGGGTGTCACCCCCACGGCGATCGCCGCCAGCCAGGCGGTAGCCCTCGCCATGAGCATCACCCAGCTGTTCGACACCCTGTCGCTGAACATCGTCGGGTCCAAGGCGTGGGACGAGAAGTTCAGCATCGCTTGGCATTTCACCGACAGCGACGAGGACTACCGGATGGAGCTGAGCCATGGCGCGCTCATCCACCATCCGGCCACCCGCAAACGGGATGCCGATCTCGACATCACCCTCACCAAGCTCGGCCTGCTGCAGCTGATGGCAACCGGTTCGTTCGACGGCCTGCGGACCAAGGGCGACGCCGGGGTGTGGAAGCGGCTCACCCGCCTGCTGGACAAGGCCGATCCCAATTTCACGGTCGTCGTTCCCTGACGCTCGGGAGACCGCCGGACCGCATCGGCACCCACCGAGGCGGTCCGGATCCAACTCGGCCGCCGCCGAATTCACCCATCGAGGATGAGGGAGCAAGAGCATGAACTCGCCGGTGCGGACGCGATCGGCCCCGGTGTGACCGACGGTCAGGGGGCGGTCATCAACGGCTGAAGGTAGCGGACCGCGTAGTCGCGCAGCCGCTCCTCGGAGTCCAGTAGCGGCGGCGCGTCCGGTGTCAGCACCAGCGAGTGGATCAGCCGCACGACGGTGGTCGCGTAGAACTCCGTCTGCTCGCCCCCGGTCAGCCCGAGCTGGGCCCGACCCGCGTTCACCTGCGCGGTCACGAACGCCGTTGCGATGCGCAGGATTTCACCGGCTTCGAGGGTGAGCCAGCCGAGCACCTCGTCCCGGTCCACGGCGAACAGCCGCCGCAGCAGCGGATGGTCGCGCAGCGTGGTGACGGTGACGATGAACCCGCGCGTGTGCCGTTCCAGCGGATCGGCGATATCCCCGATGCCGCGCTCGATCTCCGCCAGGGTCCGGCGCACCTCATGGGAGAGCGCGGCCCGGGTGATCTCCTCGCGGCCGCCCATCCGCCGGTAGAGCGTGGCCCGGTTCACCCCGGCCCGCTTGGCGATGTCGTCGGCACTGGTTCGCCGGATGCCGACCAGCGAGAACTGTTCCAGGGCAGCCTCTTTGATGCGCGTGTCCACGGCGTCGTCGGGTTCTACAGCCGTGAGCAGGGCCTGTAGTGACAAGGGTGATTCCACCGGGCGCACCTCCTGACCGGAGTCTAATGGATGTGCGACAGCGCAACAAAATTTGTCGCATGGTCTTGCGACAAAGAGAGACTATATGTTGCACTCTTCGATAGGAGTTCCCAATGACGTGGAGGCCGTGCCATGAGCAGTGCAGCAGAGATCGACCAGCCGACAACCCTGCCGAAGGGCGCACCCCTGGGCCCCGGCTCACTGCTGTGGGAGTACTTCGGCGACCATCGCCTCAAACTGTTCTTCGGGCGCTCCGGCACCCTGCAGAACATGCACCCCGCCGTTTCCGCGGCGCTGCAACAGCATTCGAACTTCTTCGACGATCCGTGGGATCGGCTGCTGCGCTCGGTGCCACGAATCGAGGACTCGGTCTACGACCCGCCCGAATCCGCGTCGGCCGTGCGCGTGCGCGACTACCACCGCGACATCAAGGGCATCGACCACCACGGACAGCGGTATCACGCCCTGAATCCCGACATCTTCTGGTGGACGCACGTCACATTCGTCGAGACCGTCATGACCATGAACGAACACTTCGGCACGCCCCTGACCGACGCCCAGAAGCGGCAGCTGTGGGCCGAGAGCGTCACCTGGTGGGAGCGCTACGGCCTGTCCATGCAGCCGGTGTTCGGGACTTACGAAGAGTTCCGGGCGTATTGGTCGCACATGCTCGCCGAAGAGCTGGAGGCCAACGAGACCACCGACTTCGCACTGCGGGCGGCCGCCACCCCGATTCCGCCCGTGCCCGGGGTTCCGGAGTGGGCATGGACGGTAATCCGGCGGCCGTTCATGGAATTCAATGTCTGGCTGCTGGCCGCCCTGATGCCCGAGCGCGGCCGGGAGATTCTGGGTATCGAATGGAATCGCCTGGACCAGTTCGATTTCCGGGTCTTCGCCGGCGCGGTCCGGACGACCTGGCCGCTGGTCCCGCGTCCGCTGCGCTACGACCGGCGCGTCTACCGCAAGATCCGCGCCGCCGAAAAGGGACTCAGCTGGAGGCCAGCTCGCGCTGCACGGTGGTCGTGATCTCGGACGCGGTCAGGAACATGACCACCAGGAAGTCGATGAGCTGGTCACGGTCGATATCGAGCTCATCGCGCAACCATTCGACGAGGATCTCCAGGCCGCCGTGGGCGACCGTTTTTGTTGTCCCGGCCAGCGTGGACGGCGTCGTGGGCAGCCGTTCTGGCTGCGCGACCGTTCGCGCTACGCCCGATTTGTCAATTTCTAGCGGTCGGGCCGAAGTCGAACACGACCCCGGTGAGCCGTTCGGATGCCGCCCACAGCTCTGCGGCCAGTGTCAGATCGTGGGCCTGCTCCCCCGCCTCGCACAGCACCGGATACCCCGTCACGCGTCTGGCCGGACCGAAGTACTCACCCCCGCGCACCGCGGGGTCGGTGGCCGCCCGCAGTGTCGGTAGCGCACCCATTTCCGCGCTCTGAACGATCGGCCGTAGGAGCTTGTCCAGTAGCGGCGCCGTCAGCACCCGTCGTAGGGCCGGACTCAGATTGCGGCTGAAGTCGGTATGAGCGACTCCCGGGTAAGCGGCGACCGCGACCAGGCGGGTGTCGATGTCGTTGAGGCGCCGCTGCAGTTCGAACGCGAACAACAGGTTCGCCAGTTTCGACTGCCCGTAGACCCGGAAGGCTCGATATGCACGCCGCTCGTAGTGCAGATCGTCGAGATCGAGCTTGGTAGTGCGGTATCCCGAGGTCCCGCTGCTGACGGTCACCACCCGTCCGTTCGGCGCGGCCATGAGCAGGCTCAGGATCAGCCCGGTGAAGGCGAACGGTCCGAGATGATTTGTGGCGAAGACAGTTTCGAAACCATCGTCGGTCCTCGACCGCGTCCGCGCGAGCGTCCCGGCGTTGTTGATCAGCAGATCGAGGTGTTCGTATCGCGCGTGCAGCCGATCGGCCGCCTCGCGTACCGACCGCTGGGATGCCAGATCCAGGCGCAAGATCGGCAACTGGGCCCCCGGCACCGCCTGTCGTATCGCCGCCGCCGCGGCGGCGGCGCGTTCGGTGCTTCGGCAGGCCAGTATCACCTCGGCACCGCGTTCGGCGAGCCGCCGGGCCGTTTCGAGGCCGAGTCCCGCGCTCGCGCCGGTGACCACCGCCGTCCGCCCACGTAGGTCCGGGATATCGGCAGTCGTCCACGGTGTTGTTCCGCCCATCCTGCAATAGTGCAGGGCGTCTGGGCCCTTCGCAGACCAATCGCGTCGGGGGGAGGCGCGGGCGCGGGTCGGTCCATGCTGGCGTTGAAGCCGCCCGGTCTCGACCACGACCGGGACGAACCACGTTTGCCCCACCGAATCGAACACCGCTCCGGTAACGCGCCCAGACAACACATACCGCACTTGCGCCGTGCGGCGGCGAACACTCGGCGCTCGGACATCCAGTCCGGCCGTGTCGAGGCCCGTGTTCCCCGCTGGACATCATCGGCAATCAGGCATGCACCGATCACTGATCCGGCGGAGACCACCGCCGGCAACGCCCCCGCAGGTACGCACATTCGAATTGGGTTGGCCTCCACAACCATTCGGCCGAGGACGATCCGCGACCGGACACAACGACCTCGGAGCCGCTGCGGTAGGGTCTCAAGCCGGCAACGCTTGAGATCGGAGTGAGATTCATGGATAGGGCGACTCCCGCGCCGAGGCCGACACGAACTGTTCCCGGGTCACTCAACAGCAACTCGGTGCCGTCATCGAATGCCGTCACCGATGGCAAGCCGCGACGACCTCGACAGAAATGGGCCTTGATCGCCGGAGCCGTAGTCGTGGCAGCCGCGATCGGCGGTGGCACGGCAATTGCTTTGCACGGCAAGGATTCCGATCCGACTGCCACGGGACCGACCTATCAGAGCCCGACCGACGAATGCGCTCTGATCTCGCCGGCAGTACTCACCACGTACACTCCCGGCGCGGCGTGCAAACGCACCCCGACGGTCCCGATGGCACACGGCGAATTCACCCGATCGCCCAGCTGGACAGTCGATGCTCCGACTCACCCCGCCAGTATTCAGGTGGATCTGCGTATCACCTCGGCTGCGGCGAAAAGCTATGCCAACGCCAAGAGTTCGTTCCTGGACCGCTACGGTCCACAACTCACCAAACCGAAGTCGGCCGATATCAACCCATCCGACCTTGGGCCACAAGTTCAGGAAGCCTTCGTGATCAGTGGTGCTTCCGTGGGTTTCCCCGGCCGCGCCGACAGCCGGCTGATCATGCGAGCCGGAAACGCCGTCGTCGAAGTCGCGTTCAACGACTGGACCAGCCCAGATGCGTCAGAGGCCGCAGTCAAGGCGATCGCGGCCGACCTGATCACCAACCTGCGCTGATCCAAACCGGTTGTCCGCCGCCACGTCGGCCGCGGTCGATGGTTCGATACCGGCGAAGGCCGTGATGCTGCTCCCAGCAGACCCGCATCGAAGCCGCGCTGAAATCGCCGAAGGCCCGCGGGCTCTCGGCACCCTGTCGCCCCGGTGGGCCGATCGCATGGTCCTGGCTGCGGTCCAGCCCAGCGGGACGGCCCGTCCCGCAGTGACATTCACGACGCGCAGCTGGTACCGGCGTACAACTCGATCTAGGCTCCCTGGCGAAAAGTACTGGATCTGAGTAGGCAGGATCGCACCGTGGGTAGCTCAACGATGCCGTGGACCGCCGACGACATTCCGGATCTCAACGGGCGCACCGCGATTGTCACCGGGGCCAGCGCGGGGCTGGGGCTGGAGACCGCGCGGCGGCTGGCCGAGCGTGGAGCCCGGGTGGTGCTGGCCTGCCGGAATGCCGAGAGGGCCGCGGCGGCAGCGGAAGTCATTCGGGAGAGTGCGCCCGATGCCGAATTGCCGTTCGTGGAGTTGGATCTGGCGTCGCAGGAGTCGGTGGCGAAGGCCGCGGTGCGGGTGCACGACGAGTTCGAGCGGATCGATCTGCTGGTAAACAATGCGGGGACGCTGAACCGGGAGCGGTCGGTTACCGCGGACGGGTTCGAAAGCACCTTCGCGACAAATCATCTGGGGCCGTTCGCGTTCACCGGCCTGGTGCTGGATCTGCTGCAGGCCGCGCCGCTCGGGCGAGTGGTGACGGTGACCAGCGGGCTGTCCGCGCGGACCTCGTTCGAGCTCGACGATCTGTTCTACGAGCGGCGCAAGTACAAGGGGCTGTCGGTCTACGCGCAGTCCAAGCTGGCCAATGCGTTGTTCGCGTTCGAATTACAGCGGCGGCTCAACGGCACCGGATCGAGGCTGATCTCGGTCGTGGCGCACCCGGGGGCGGCGGAATCGGACTTCGCCCAGAACCTCGGTCCCGCAGTGGCTTTCCTGTCCCAACCGCAGGTCCGGTGGATGTTCCGAATCTTCATGCAGACCGTCGAGATGGGGGCGCTGCCGACGCTGCGCGCGGCCACCGACCTGGGGGTGCGCGGCGGGGAGTTCTTCGGGCCCAGCGGTGCCAGCAAGGGCTACCCGGTCGAGAACAAGATCGGCGAGCAGGCGGGTGACCCGGAGCTGGCGGCCGAACTGTGGGCCGAGTCCGAGCGGCTCACCGGGGTCGCCTACCGGTTCGACGACGACATCGCGGAGTAGCCGAAGCATGCCGGGCGGATGTGCACCGGCGTCATCCGCGTCCTCGGACAGTCGAGACTCAGTGGTCCGCCGCTCACATCGGGCGCTCTGTCCCACGCACCCGTGGACGCCTTCCCTCGCATCGGACCGGGGGCGTCGGTGGTGTGTTCCCGCGCGTAGCTCGGTACACGGGTTCGCCGTGGCCCGCCGGTGGTGGGCCGGTCAAAGTCTCGGCCGCCGAATCGGCGGCCGGATCAGTTGTTCGTGTGTGTCTTCGAACCGTCGCTGAAGCCGACCAGTGGGAGCCGCAGGGCTGCCGGGGCGGTGGGCGGGACAACGGGGTTGCGGGGCGGGATCGGGGGTACACGGCGGTAGGCCGCGCCGATCTCCGGGCGGGGGTCGGGCTCACCCTTGTTGGGCCACAACGAGAGTGCGCGTTCGGCCTGGGCGGTGATGGTGAGCGACGGGTTGACGCCGAGATTGGCCGAGATGGTGGAGCCGTCGATGACGTGCAGGCCGGGGTGACCGTAGAGCCGGTGGTAGGCGTCGACGACGCCGGTGGCGGGCGAGTCGCCGATGGCGCAGCCGCCCAGGAAGTGTCCGGTCATGGGGATCTTCAGGATGCTGGAGCTGGCGCCGATGGGGATACCACCGATGGCATCCGCCATCCGGCGGGCGACCTCGTGCCCGGCGGGTACCCAGGTCGGATTGGGTTGGCCCTCACCCTGTTTCGTCGTCATGCGGCGGCCGAACAGTCCACGCCTGGTATAGGTGGTGATGGAGTTGTCCACCGACTGCATGACCAGCAGGCCGATGGTGCGCTCGGACCAGTGTCGCGAATTGTGCACCCGGACCGCATCGAGAGGCCGACGGCGGGCCGCTCGCAACCAGAGCCGCCAGCGCGGGGTGTCGCCCTCGTCGTCGACCATGAGGGTGCTCATCACGCCGAAGGCATTGCTGCCCTTGCCATAGCGGACCGGCTCGACATGGGTGTCGTGGTCGGGGTGGATCGAGGACGTGATCGCCACGCCCTTCGTGTAATCCGCGTGCTCGTCACGGCTGCGCACGCCGAGCAATTCCTCGGAGTTGGTGCGTGACAGATAGCCGAGGCGGTCCGAGATCCCGGTGAGCGAGCCCTTGTCCCGCAGCCGATGCAGCAGCCGCTGGGTCCCGAGCGAGGCGGCGGCGAAGATCACGTGCTCGGCCGTGGATTCGCGACGCTGCTTCCGGACCACGCGCCCGGTACGGACGGTTTCCACCACGTAGCCGCCGCCGCTCAGCGGTCGAACATCGGTGACGGTGGTGAGCGGATGCACTGCGGCACCCGCTTTTTCGGCCAGGTACAGGTAGTTCTTGACCAGCGTGTTCTTGGCGTTGTGCCGACAGCCGGTCATGCATTCCCCGCAGTGGGTGCAGGCACGCCGGTCCGGCCCCGCGCCGCCGAAGAACGGATCCGGCGCGTCCTCGCCCGGGCGGCGGCCGGGTCCTCCGAAGAAGACGCCGACCGGGGTGGGCCGGTAGGTGTCGCCGATTCCCATGCCCTCGGCCACGTCTCGCAGCACGCGATCCGCCGGGGTGGTCGCCGGATTGGCCGTCACGCCCAGCATGCGCTTGGCCTGGTCGTAGTGCGGGGCGAGCTCGTCCTTCCAGTCCGTGATGTGACCCCACTGCCGGTCCGCGTAGAACCTGTCCGGCGGCTCGTAGAGGGTGTTGGCGTAGACCAGCGAGCCGCCGCCGACACCCGCACCCGCCATCACGAAGGTGTCCTTCAGTAGCGCCAGGTCGCTGAATTCCGAAGCAACCCAGGGCCGGGGCCCACAGATACTGCCGCAGCCGCCACGAAGTCTTCGCGAACTCGTGGTCCTCGAAGCGGCGGCCCGCCTCCAGCACGCCGACGCGATAGCCCTTCTCGATCAGTCGCAAGGCGCTCACGCTGCCGCCGAAGCCGGAACCGATGATGAGGACGTCGTAGTCGAATCGCATTGCTACTCCTGGGATTCTGCGCTGACGACCGGGGTGATCCGGTAGTCGGCGGGGTTCCGGCGGCGGGTCGCGCGGCGGTATCCGGTGACGGTGCCCGGCCAGTTGTCGGTGATGCGCCCGGCGGCATTGCGGTACCAGCTGGTGCAGAAATTCCACACCGAACGATCCAGTCGTCCTTGGATGTTCGCGTCGTAGGCGGCCTCGACCTCGGGAAGGACCTCGAGCACCTGGCCGGGTCGGCGGTCCAGCAGTTCGACGGCCTGGCGAATGGAGCGGGTCTGCGACTCGATGATGTGCACGATAGAGCCGGTGCCGATGATGGCGATCGACGGACTGGTGGTCATGCGTCACCCTCTCCTCACCTCGATGTGCTCGGGTCCGACGCTACGACCTGCGCATATCCGGCCATAAAGAGCGACGGCCATAAAATCAATACTTTCGGCCATAATCGGTCCATGAGCACGGTCGAGGAGCCGGAGGTCCGGACCTGAAACTTCCCGCGCGGCACGGCCAGCGGCGCGGTCATGACCGAATTCGCGGGCGAGCGCGGCGTCCCGGCCGCGCGGATGCTGGTGGGCACCGGCCCGATGTCGGCTATGCCATCGCGGCCATTCTGGCACTGGGCGCGGTCGCGCTGTTCGCGCTGCCGCCGCTGGGGCACGCCATCGGGCTCAGCGATCACGAGTTCGGGCTGCGGGCGAAAGCGGTGTTCGTGTGGTCCAAGTTCCCGAAATTCGTGCTGGGCTTCCTGGCCGTGTCCGCGGTGGCGACCTTCCACTGGCTGAGCAAGCAGCAGGTCACGAACCTGGCCAATGTGTCCCGATGGGCCTTCCTGCTCACCTTCGCGGGCGTCGGGCTCGATACCAATATTCGCGAGCTGGCCCGCACGGGCTGGCGGCCGCTGGTGGTCGCCGTGGTCGGCCTGGTGACCGTCGCGGTGGTGTCGCTCGGGCTGGTGCTGGTCACCTCACGCATCCTGTATTGGGGTGTCGCGGGCTGAGATTCACGAGAAAGGGCCGGGATCCATCGGTCGATCCCGGCCCTTCGCCGATGATTACGCGCCGCGGCGCAGCGCCGGAGCTTCGGCCTGCTCGGTGAGACGCTCGGAGAGGAACCGCATGGCCGGTCCGGCGAAGGCCATTGCGCCGCCGAGGTGTTCGCGTCCCCGCATGGTGTGCATGGTGACGTCCGCGCCCACCGCCTCCCACTCCTCCGCGAGGCGCACGGCCTGCGGATACGGGATGACCTGCTCGCTGGTGCCACCGGCGACCAGAACCGGTGCGGCGGGTGCGATTCCGCCCAGCCGGTTCTCCAGCAGCCGGGCCTTCACCTCGGGCACGTCGAACGGGGGCCGGTGGCAGAAGGTCGAAACTCTGGTGGGCACGATCAGACCCGCACCGATCCCGAGCACGGCCGCGGCGGCGACATGGGTGCGGCGGAAGAGCGCGGCCAGGGCGCGGCCCTGCGGCTTGAGGTGCTGGAGCACATTCAGTTCCGGATAGGCGGCCTCGATGCCGAGCACACCGTAGAAGAGCAGGAAGGCGTAGGGCGTGCCGTCCAGGAACTTCACCATCTCGACCATGTCGGCGGGCGCCGAGCCGACCACGCCGCCGGCGAGCTGCAGGTCGGGGGCATAGTCGGGCTGCAACTGCAGCGCCCAGCCCGCGGCATTGCCGCCCTCGGAGTAGCCATAGACGCCCAGCGGGCCATCGGGATCCAGGTCCGCCTCGGGCAGCCGGCGCGCGGCACGCATGCTGTCCAGGACAGCCGGGCCCAGGGCGCGGCCCATGACGTACGGGTGCAGGCCAGGACTGCCGAGGCCCGGATAGTCGGTGATGGCGAGCGCCCAGCCGCGGCGCAGGGCGGCGCGGAGGAAGATCGATTCGTACTCCAGCCCGAACCGCAGCTGCCAGGATGCGGCGGCGACCGTGCTCGCCAGGCCCTGCGTGCCGACCGCATACCCGACCAGCGGTCGCGAGCCGGGTCCGCGCCACGGCGTGTTCGGCACCAGCACGGTGCCGCTGACCTGCGTCGGAGCCCCGGTGGCGGTCGTCGAGGTGTATTTGATGCGCCAGGCCCGAGCGGGCAGCGGAACCCCGGGCAGCATCCGTGCGGTCATCGGTTCGGCGGCCAACAGCCTGCCGGGTTCGAACGCACCGGGATGCCCGGCACCGACCGCCGCCTCGTCGAGGCGGTTGGTGTTCGCAGTCATCGTTGCCTGCCCTTCTAGCACATACTCGCGTTATGCAGTTGTCGCACAATCGGATCCGAGGGGAGGCGTCAGCTGTCCCGGACAGTCCGGTTGAACGAAACCATACCCACTATGAGAGATGGCGACACCTCTTGTCACAACAACTCCCATTCGGTGGGACGGCGCATAAGAGACAACCGCTCCGCGACCTCGAAATACTCCCGGCCCCAGCCCTGTTGGCGCAGTTGTGACCATTCCCCGCATCCTCTTGATTTCGGGCAGCACTCGCGAGGGCTCGACGAACACCGCAGCGCTGCGCTCGATCGCCGCCGACGCCGGGCTCGATTTCGAGGCCGTTCGGTACCAGGGCCTACTCGACCTGCCCGCTTTCATCCCCGGTGGCGAGCCCGAGCCAGCTGTGGTCGAGTCCCTGCACCGGCAGCTCGCCGAGGTCGACGCGGTGCTGTTCTGCACCCCCGAGTACGCGGGCATGATCCCCGGCAGCCTGAAGAACCTGCTGGAGTGGACGGTCGGCAATGCCGATCTCAGCGACAAGCCGGTCGCCTACGTGAACGTCGCCTACGAGGGCCGCGGCGAGGCCGCCGTGGCCACCCTGCGCACCGTGCTCGGCTACGTCGGGGCCGAGCTGGTCGAGGCGGCCTGCGGCCGGATCACCGTACGCCAGAGCGGTATCGGTCCGGATGGCCTGGTTGCCGATGCCGATGCGCGTGCTCGCCTGAATGCCGCCGCCCGCACCCTGGCCGCACACGCCGCCCATCCCGCCGAGCCACTCACCTCGGTACAGCTCGACAATTGACGCATTGCACGTCGAAAAGAGCAGACAGACCGGGCAAGTTGCTAGACATTCGCTGATGTCGGATCCTCCGCCGCGGGCACTGCCCGAAACGTCGAGTGGCACAGCTCCGAGGTCTCTGAAGATGCGCCACTCGCCGAGAGACCCGGTCAGTCGGCCTCGTCCGGGAACGCCTGCTGGCGGTGGCCGCCGCGGAGGGTGCCCTCCAGATAGGCCGCCTTGCAGGCGCGGCGGGCGATCTTGCCGCTGGAGGTGCGGGGAATCGATCCGGCGGGAACCAGCAGCAGGTCTCGCACGGTGACACCATGGCGCTTGGCGATGGCCGCCCGCACGGTCTCGGTGATCGGCTCCGGGTCGAGCTTGGCCGCACCGGTACCGCGTTCGGCCACGATGACCAGTTGCTCGCCGGCGGAGGCGGACGCGGCGGTGTCGACCGTGGCCACCTCGGCCGGGAGCTGATCCCCCGCGACCGAGAAGGCCGCCACGAAACCCGGGCGCAGGGCGGTGCTGGACTCCTGGGCGGAGTACTCCAGATCCTGTGGATAGTGGTTGCGGCCGTCCACGATCACCAGGTCCTTGACGCGGCCGGTGATGAACAGCTCGCCGTCGTAGTACGCACCGAAGTCGCCGGTGCGCATCCAGTTCCCGTCCGCCGCTGCGCCTTCCGCGTGGCTCGCGGGCTGCCGGGAGGTGAGCCTGTTGTGGAACGTCGCAAGGCTCTCCTCCGGACGGCCCCAGTAGCCACGGCCGATGTTCGCACCGTGCAACCAGATCTCACCGACCTCGCCCTCGGCCTTCTCCGCGCCGGTGTCCGGGTCCACGATGGCCGCCCACTGGGACTTTGCCACATAGCCGCAGGACACCTGGGCCACAGCGTTTTCCGCGTGCTCGTCGACCTCGACCATGTGCCCGGCATTGAGCCGCGTCCGGTCCACCCAGACCGTGCGGGCCTCGTCCTCGCGCTTGGTGGCGGAGACGAACAGCGTGGCCTCGGCCATGCCGTAGCAGGGTTTGATGGCGGTCTTGGGCAGGCCGTACGGGGCGAAGGCGTCGTTGAACTTCTTCATCGAGGTCACCGACACCGGCTCGCTGCCATTGATCAGTCCGATGACATTGGACAGGTCCAATTCCTCACCGGCCTTGGGCAATCCGCGGGCCGCAGCGTGCTCGAAGGCGAAATTCGGTGCGGCGGCGAAGATCTCGGCGCCGTCCTCCTGGGCGGCCAGCTCCTTGATCCAGCGAGAGGGTCTGCGCACGAAGGCGCTGGGCGACATGATGGTGATGTATTTGCCGCCGATGGTGGGCAGGATGACCGTCAGCAGCCCCATGTCGTGGAACAGCGGCAGCCAGGTGACGCCGCGGGCCTTCTCGGTGATGCCGATGGCATCGATCATCTGCAGCAGGTTGGTGCCGACGGCCCGGTGCGTGATCTCCACGCCCGCCGGGGTACGGGTGGAGCCGGAGGTGTACTGCAGGTAGGCCACATCGTCCATCTGCAGGTGCGGCCGCGCCCAGCTCTCCCCTACGCCGTCCGGGATCGCCTCGACCGCGATAATGCGCGGACGCTGCTGCGCCGGTAGGTGTTTGAAGATCTCGCGCACCCCGGAGGCAGCCGCACCGACCGTCAGGACGGCTGCGGGCGTGCAGTCCTCGAGCACGGCGTGCAGCCGGTCGGTGTGGCCCTGCTCGTCCGGATCGAACAGCGGCACCGCGATATTGCCCGCGTACACCGCGGCGTACATGGCCACGATGTAGTCGAGTCCCTGTGGGGCCAGGATGGCGACCCGGTCGCCCGGCTGCGTGACCTGCTGCAGCCGGGCGGCTACGGCGCGCAGCCGGACGCCGAAGCGATTCCACGTGATGTCGTGGTACTCGCCGTCGCGTTCGCGTGAATAGTCGATATAGCGGTAGGCGAGCTCGTCCCCGTTGGCCGCGGCGTGCTTGTCGACCAGGTCGACCATGGTCTGGTTGTCAGGGATCTTGATGTTGCCGTGCTCGTCCAGATAGTCATCGAAGGTCTCGCCGATCATTCCCTATCCTTTTTCAACTCACAGCCGTCAGAACTGTGCAGTGACACCGAACAAAGATCGACACGAAAGCCCGAATGTTGCTGGGGGCTGGGGAACTCTAGCAGGTGCCGGAATCCCGCGTCACCGTCTACGGCCGATGGAGGTACCGCGTACGGCCGGAGCGATCAGTAGCGGCCGAAGGCGATGGCCACGTTGTGCCCGCCGAAGCCGAAGGAGTTGTTCAGGGCGTAGTCGTAGCGACCCGGCCGGGCCTGGCCTTTCACCACATCGAGGTCGATCTCGGGGTCCTGATTCTCCAAATTCAGTGTGGCGGGGATGATTCCGTCCCGCACGCTGAGAACGGTGATGATGGACTCCAACGCACCGACCGCGCCGATGGAATGCCCGAGGGCGGACTTCGGCGCGTACACCGCGGCGTGATTGCCGACGGCTTGCTGAATGGCGTTCGCCTCCGCGGTATCGCCGATCGGCGTGGCGGTGGCGTGCGCATTGATGTGCGTGACATCGGATTTGGACAGGCCCGCGTACTCCATGGCGCGGGACATGGCGCGGGCCGCGCCGGTGCCCTCGGGGTCGGGGGCGACCAGGTGGAAGCCGTCGGAGGTGACGCCCGCACCCATGATGCGGGCGTGGATGGTGGCGCCGCGGGCCTTGGCGTGCTCCTCGGTCTCGATGACCATGAGCGCTCCCGCCTCACCGAAAACGAAACCGTCACGGTCCATGTCGAACGGCCGCGAGGCGCCCTTGGGGTCGTGGTTGCGGGTGCTCAGGGCACGCATCATGGAGAACCCGGCGATGGGCAGCGCCTGGATGGAACCCTCTACGCCGCCGGTGACCACCATGTCGGCATCGCCCATGACGATCATGCGCCAGGCATTGGAGATCGCCTCCGAACCGGACGAACAAGCCGAAACGGGCGTGGACACACCAGCCCTCGCGCCGAGCTCGACTCCGACGCAGGCGGCCGCGCCATTGGGCATCACGGCCTGCACGGTGTGCGGCACCACCTTGCGGTAGCCGCCGTTGACCAGCTTGTCGCGGGCGGACATGAGCACCTCCGCACCGCCGAGGCCGGTGCCGATGGAGACGCCGAGACGATCCTGGTCCACCTCGGGGCTGCCGGCATTGGCCCACACCTCACGGCCCAGCACCACCGCCATCTGCTCGACGTAGGCCAGGCGCCGGGTCTCGGCCCTGGTGAGCTGGCTGGTGGGTGAGACCTTGAGGTGACCACCGATACGGACCGGTAAGCCGAGATCGTCGAGGAAGCTGTCCTCGAGGACGTCGATCCCGCTCTCCCCATTGAGTAGTCCCTTCCACGTCGAGTCGACGTCTCCCGCGATCGAGGTGGTCGCCGCGAGCGCGGTGACAACGACACCGGGGTACTGCCGGCGGTGGGGTGTCTGCATGTTCACTCTCCGTAGCAATGCTTCGGCGAACCAGCGTGCGATCCGCATGGCTGTCAGGGACTGGTTTGGAACTACAGAGTTGGGCCCGGCCGTGAACACATCGGCGGGGTTTTGAGCCAATATTCGGCGAACTGAGCTAGATTATCCGAGGCGGAGCCGACCAGTCTCATTAAGCGACACGCGGGCATCCCTTTTCAACCCCACGGATCCCTCTCGCCGCGGCGGCGATCGCCGGATCTCCAGCATTCTCTCCTACATCATTCCCCCAGCACCGAGCCATTCCGAGGGAGGGCAAAGGATCGTGGCCAGGAGTCTCACGCAGTTGGAGCTGCTCATCGAGCTGGAGCCGATCGCCGAGCAGAACGTGAACCGTCACCTATCGATGGCCAAAGACTGGCACCCGCACGACTACGTGCCCTGGGATCTAGGTCGCAACTTTGCAGCTATGGGTGGTGCGGACTGGGACCCGGAGCAGTCGAAGCTCAGTGAGGTCGCCAAGGCGGCCATGGTGACAAATCTTCTCACTGAGGACAATCTTCCCAGCTATCATCGGGAAATCGCCGAGAACTTCTCCCAGGACGGGGCTTGGGGCACCTGGGTGGGCCGCTGGACGGCCGAGGAGAACCGGCACGGCATCGTGATTCGCGACTATCTGGTGGTCACCCGAGGTGTGGATCCGGTGGCGCTGGAGCAGGCGCGAATGATTCACATGACCGACGGGTACAACCCGGCGCGTCTGATCAAGAAGTACTCGAACACCGCGTTCATTCAAGCCGATGCCGGATTTATGCATTCCGTCGCTTATGTGACATTCCAAGAATTGGCGACCCGTGTGTCCCACCGCAATACCGGCAAGGTCTGCGACGATCCCATCGCGGACCGCATGCTGCAGTGCATCTCCGCCGACGAGAACCTGCACATGATCTTCTACCGCTCCCTGTGCGCCGCGGCCCTGGACCTCTCGCCCGATCAGGCCATGGACGCCATCACCAATGTCGTGACGAGCTTCCAGATGCCTGGCCTGGGCATGCCCAACTTCCGCCGCAACGGCGTGCTGATGGCCAAGCACGGCATCTACGATCTGCGCCAGCACCTCGACGAGGTGCTGGTCCCCAACCTCAAGAAGTGGAACATCTTCGAGCGCACCGACTTCGGCCCCGCCGGCGACCGGCGCCGCAATGAGCTCGGCGAATTCCTGGACAAGCTCCGCAAGGACGTGGTCCGCTTCGAGGAGCAGCGCGACCGCGCCCTCGCCCGCGAAGCTCAGCGCGCCGGCAAACCGCCGGTCCTCGTGGGCTGACTCGACCCGTGGCGCACGGTGGAGCCGGGCCAGGCCCCGCATTCCACCGTGTGCCGTTCGGGCCGGCCCTGCCGCATTCAGGGCCGTCCCCGCACGTTCCGGGACCACCGTGCCGCATTCAGGGACGACCCTGCGACGGGAGGAACGACCTGGCCAGGGCGGCGGCGGCGAGGTAGACCGCGGCGGCGATCGCCAGCGGGATGGCGAGCGAATCGGGGGCGAGTGGAATCAGCGCGCCCAGGACCGCGACACCGAGCGCCGAACCCAACTGCCGGGCGGCATTGAACGCGGCAGCAGCCAGCCCCGCGTTCGCCGGGCCCGCGGCCGAAACGGTGACATTGGTCGCCGCGGGCATGGTGTAGGCCATGCCGAAACCGATGAGCAGCAAGGGTATCGCGACCATCGGATACGGCGTGCGGACGCTGATGCAGGCCAGGCCGATCAGGCCGGCCGCGCCGACCGTCAGGCCGGTGACGATGACCGCGCGGGGACCGCGGCGCGCGGCGTGCCGGCCGCCCAGGGCGGAGGCCAGAATGCCGACGGCCATTTCGGGCAGCAGTGCCGCACCGGCCAGCGCGGGTGAATAACCCAGGTGCCGTTGCAGGTACAGGCTGACCGCGAAGAGCTCGCCGTAGAAGCCGAAGTTCTGCGCCAGGCCGATCATCGCTCCGCCGGTGAAAACACGTTCGCGACGAAGTCCCTTGGGCAGCAAACCTTTACCCGCGCGTGCCGCCACAGATCCCAGCAGCAGACCCGCCGATGCCACCACCACGGTGACCGTGAGCAGCTCCGGGCGTACGGGACGGGCGCCGGCGAGAATCACGAAGGCGGTGACTCCTGCCATGGCGACGACGGCCGCGACGTGCCCGGACACCGGAATCGGCTGCGCCACTCCGGGTACAGATGGCGCGGCCCGATGGATCAGCACCGCCGTCACCGCGCACACCGGCACGTTGATGACGAAAATCGCTGGCCAGCCCAGGCTTTCGGAGAGCACGCCGCCCAGCACCGGCCCGCAACTGGCCGCCGTCGACCCGATCGCACCCCAGATCCCGGTAGCCCTCGCCCGCGCCGCCGCATCCGGATACGTGAACCGGATCAATGCCAGCGAAGCCGGGATCAGTAGCGCCGCACCGATTCCCTGCACCACCCGGGCCGCCACCAGCACCCCGACCTCCGGCGCCACCGCACACCCCACCGAGGCCACCGCGAAGAACCCCAGCCCCGCCTGGAACGAGCGCCGAGCCCCGAACCGATCCGCCAGCCCGCCACCGAGCATGAGCAGCGCTGCGACGGTGACGGTATACCCGTCGACCACCCACTCGAGTCCCGTCACCGTCGTATGCAGTCCGACCGCCATCCGATCCAGCGCGATGTTCACGATCGTGGCATCCAGAATGACAACGAAATATCCGGCGGAAATCGCCGCCAGCGCCAGCCCACCGCTCCCGGTCCGTGCCACTTCCAGGGTTCGAGTCATGCCCTCCACCCTGGCCCGCAACAACTTCGGCCCGGACCGAACCATCCCCGGCGTCGATCGACCGCCGCTGCGTTGATCGTCCGCCGCGCAGCCCGGACGCTGTTCTCGAGCTTCCTGCCCGAGAAAAGCCGTTGCTCTCCGCTCGCTGCCGGATTGCCGCCGAGGCCTTCCGATCCGCAGCGAAATCGCCTCGGCCCCAATGAGTCACGATCAACCGCTCCAGCACGGACGCGGCGTTCGGGCTGACCGGCGGGCGCATCCCGGCAGCACTCCGTTTCAGGCGCGCGGGGCTCGTTTCTTCATGCGCCGCGGGGAGCGGCCGCTGCGGGGGCTCGGGAGGCGGTTCCGGGGATCTCGGAGCTGATGGCGGTCTTGTCGATACCGGCTGTGCGGCTGAGTGCCGCCCAACCGGCGGGGGTGAATGCCATTGCGCGGGGGGTGGTTCCGGGGACACACCAGTGGTTGTCGAGCATGCGGCGCAGCATCAGTGCGCCGAGGCCGCCGGCCAGGTGGTAGCGGCGTTCGGACCAGTCGAGGCAGACCTTGACCGGTGGGCGGCGGCCGAAATGGCGGAGATCGGTTGGGGTTATGGCCAATTCGTCTAGGAGGGGGTGGGAGTGGTCGGCGGCGGCCCAGTGGCCGCCGATCACGTTCAGCAGGGCGGCGTCGTGCAGGGCGTCGAAGATCGCTACCCCGACGGCTCCGGCGAGGTGGTCGTAGCAGGTGCGGGCGAGCTTCAGGTCGCGGTTGGCGCGGGCGCCGCGTAGCGAACGGACCGGTTGGACCGGCGAGATCAGGGCCATGGCCTCCAGGACCTGGACCACCTCGGGGAGAGCGAGGCGGTAGTAGCGATGGCGGCCCGCCTTCTCGACGGCCAGCCAGCCCTGATCGACCAGCTTGCCCAGGTGCTCGCTGGCGGTCGCGGCCGTGACGCCCGCCGCCCGGGCCAGTTCACCGGCCGGCTGGGCGCGGCCGTCGGCCAGGACGGTGAGCATGCGGGCCCGGGCCGGGTCCGCCAGGAGGCGGGCGGCCCCGGAGATGTCCACATCGCCGTCTCTGATCGGTTCCATGGGTCCAGTGTCCCGCCACCATCCTTCGGCCCGCGCCGAACGGTCCGCGGGTTCGATCAGAACAGGGTCATGGGGTCGGTGGGGATGGGGTCCGGCAGGGGTTCCAGGTCGGGGAGGCGGGCGCGGACGTCGGCGTGGAATCGGCGCGCGAGGGTACGGGCCGAGGCATTGTCGGGCGTGTGGATGAACACGGTCGGGGAGCGGCCTTCGCGCAGCCAGGCGACGGTGGTGTCGATCCAGGGCTGCCAGCCGGCGACGGTGGTGGCGATGTCGTCGCGGCCGTGATATCGCACGATGGGGTATGCGGTGAGGGCGCGGGTGCGGCGCGGGTTGTTGGGTTTCTTGGAGCGGGCCTCGTACTCGGCCGGGCTGGCGGGCGGGCCGTCGAACAGGACTGTGGTGTCGAACGTGATCCACTCCGCACCCGCTGCCGTCAGCACCTGTTCGAGTTGGGCGGTGGCGCGGGGGTTTTCGAAGAAGGCGGGATGGCGCACCTCGACGGCGCAGCGGTAGTGCGACGGCAGGCCGTCGAGCAGCTCGGCGAGAGCGGGCAGATTGGTGAAGGAGGCGGGCAGCTGCACCCACAGCGAGTGCAGGCGGCGACCCAGCGGCTCGATGGCGTCCAGGAACGCCGTCATCTCGTCGTCGATGCCGGTGAGGCGGCGGTCGTGGGTGATGGTGCGGGGCAGTTTGATCACGAAGCGGAAGTCGGGATCGGTTTGGCGGGCCCAGGATTGGACGGTGCGCCGCTGCGGGACCGCGTAGAAGGTGGTGTTGCCCTCGACCGCATTGCACCAGGAGGAGTAGGTGCGCAGGCGTTCGGCCGGGGGTAGCGGCTTCTCCTGCCAGTCCGGGTGTGTCCACATTGCGCAACCGACGTAGAGCCGCATACCTGCCACGTTAGGTCAACGACTTCAGCGTCGTCAGGACACGGGCTTGTTGGGCCGCAGCCAACCGAAGGTAAGCTCCACGGCCCGCTTCCAGTTGTCGTACTCCTCGGCGCGCAGGTCCGCGTCCATGCGCGGCAGCCACTGCGCCGCGACGCGCCAATTGTGGCGCAGGCCCTCGAGATCCGGCCAGTAGCCGACCGCCAGGCCCGCCGCGTAGGCCGCGCCCAGCGACACCGTCTCCGCCACGATCGGACGCATGACCGGTATGTCGAGTACATCGGCGATGATCTGCATGAGCAGATTGTCCGAGGTCATCCCGCCCGCCACCCGCAGCGCCCCGGCCTGCAGTCCTGAATCGGCGTTCATGGCCTCCACCACATCGCGCGTCTGCCAGGCCGTCGCCTCGAGCACCGCACGGGCGATGTGCCCCTTGGTGATATACGAGGTGAGCCCGATGAGCAGCCCGCGCGCATCGCTGCGCCAGTGCGGTGCGTACAGCCCTGAGAAGGCGGGCACCAGATAGCAGCCGCCATTGTCCTCGACTGTGCCCGCGAGGGTTTCGATCTCCGGCGCACTGGCGATGAGCCCGATATTGTCCCGCAGCCACTGCACCAGCGAGCCGGTCACCGCGATCGGCCCCTCCAGCGCGTACACCGGTTCCGGCCCCACCTGATACCCGATCGTGGTGAGCAGTCCGTGCTCGGACCGCACCAGCTCCCGCCCGGTGTTCATGAGCAGGAATCCGCCTGTGCCGTAGGTACATTCGGTCTCGCCGGGCGCGAAACAGGTCTGCCCGAACAGCGCGGCGTGCTGATCGCCCAGCGCCGCCGCGATCCGCACTCCCGGCAGCACTCGCCGCGCCGTGCCGAACTCACCGGTCGAGGGCTGGATCTCGGGCAGCATGGCCTTGGGAATATCGAAGAACCGCAACAGTTCTCGGTCCCATTCCAGGGTGGACAGGTTCATCAGCAGCGTCCGGCCGGCATTGGAGACATCGGTGACGTGCACCCCGTGATCGGCTCCTCCGGTGAGATTCCAGATGAGCCAGGTCTCCATGGTCCCGAACAGCACGTCACCGCGTTCGGCTCGCTCCCGCAGTCCCGGCGTGCGATCCAGCAGCCAGCGCAGCCGCGGCGCGGCGAAGTAGGTAGCCAGCGGCAGGCCGCACAGCTCCCGAATCCGTTCCGCCCCGGGCGATTCCCGCAGTCGCTCGACGAGCTCCTCGGTGCGCACGTCCTGCCATACGATGGCCCGCCCGATCGGCGTCCCGGTGCGCCGGTCCCACACCACCGTGGTCTCGCGCTGATTGGCGATCCCCACCGCGGCCACCTGCTCCAGGGTGATCCCCGAATCCCGCAGTGCCGCGGGCACGATGCGCTCCACATTGCGCCAGATCTCGAGCGCGTCCTGCTCCATCCACCCCGGCCGCGGATAGTGCTGCCGGTGCTCGCGCTGCGCCACGCCGGTCAGCCGCGCGCGCTGATCGAAGAGGATGGCCCGGGTGGAGGTGGTGCCCTGGTCGATGGCGAGCACGTAGCGTTGCGTCATCCGAGCCTGCTCCTGTCCAGGAAAGTCATTGCGCACCACCGAGATCCCGCGACACCGCGGCGGCGGCGTCGCGCACCTGGGCGATGGGCGCGGACCGGAACCGCAGCTGCCCGTCGCAGAGCCGGTCGACCGGCCCGGTGATGCCGATGGCACCGACCACCAAACCACCCCGAGAGCGAATCGGCGCGGCGACGCCGGCCTCACCGGAACGGTATTCGCCGATTTCCCCGGCCCAGCCGGTGCGCCGTACCTCGGAGATGGCCCGCCGCAGCTCCGCCGGATCGGTGAGGGTGCGGTGCGTGATCGCGGGCAGCCGGCCGTCGCGCGCCGCGTCGGCGAGCTCCCCGTCGTAGGCCAGCAGCACCTTGCCCAGAGCTGTTGCGTGCGGGGGCAATTCCTCACCCACCGCCAGTTCCTGCTCGGTATTGTCGGGCCGGAAGACGTGGTGGATCACCACCACTCCCCCGTTCACGGGCGCGGCGATCCGCACCGATTCCCCGCTGCGCGCGGCCAGCGCGTCGGCGCGATTGATGGCACGGGAACGCAGTTCATTCGCGTCCAGGTGCCCGGACCCGAGATCCTGCAGTGCCGGACTCAGCAGATACTTGCCCGTCACGGGATCCTGATCGACGAATCCCACCCCTTGCAGCGTCCGCAGAATGCCGTGCGCGGTGGGCTTGGCCAGCCCCAGCGCCGCGGCGATCTCCCCCACTCCCATCCGCCCGGACCCGCGCGCGAGTAGCCGCAGAATGGCCGCGGCGCGCTCGATGGACTGAATCGGACCCGGCATGCCCGTAACCTACCAGCTAACCGTTCGGCATTGTCGAACGCATCCTCTGCCATACGCACGTTCCACTTCGTAGCGTGGAGCTCGGTCCGGGCCGGTACCGGTCCCACCTCCCGCCACCTGTCTGGGGACCCAGGCAAACGGACTCGATGACGAGCTTCCCGGAAGGACCGTGATGACGCAGTACGTCGGAGCCATCGATCAAGGCACGACCTCCACGCGATTCATGGTGTTCGACCACGGCGGCAATGTGGTTGCCCGCCATCAACTCGAACACGAGCAGATTCTCCCGCAGGCCGGGTGGGTGGAACACAACCCGGACGAGATCTGGGAGCGCGCCCGCACCGTCATCAAGAGCGCCCTGGCCGGAGCCGGACTCACCGCGAGCGACCTGGCCGCCGTCGGCGTCACCAACCAGCGCGAGACCACCATCGTGTGGAATCGCCACACCGGACGCCCCTACTACAACGCCATCGTCTGGCAGGACACCCGCACCGACCGCATCGTCGCCGAGGTGGAGAAGGCCGGTCACGGCGATCTCATTCGCGAACGCGCCGGACTGCCGCCCGCGCCGTACTTCTCCGGCGGCAAGCTGAAGTGGATCCTCGACAATGTCCCCGGCGTGCGGGCGGACGCGGAGAACGGCGACGCCCTCTTCGGCACCCCCGACAGCTGGATCATCTGGAACCTCACCGGCGGCGTCCACGGCGGTGTGCACGTCACCGACCCGACCAATGCGTCGCGCACCATGCTCATGGACCTCGAAACCCTGGACTGGGACGACGAATTGCTCGCCGTGTTCGGGGTGCCGCGCGCCATGCTGCCGCGCATCGCGCCCTCGTCGAATCCCGAGGGCTTCGGCACCACCTACCCCGACGGCCCGTTCAAGGGCTCGGTGCGGATCGCGGGCGTGCTCGGCGACCAGCAGGCCGCCACCGTCGGCCAGGTCTGCTTCCGGCCGGGCGAGGCCAAGAACACCTACGGCACAGGGAATTTCCTGATGCTGAACACCGGCACCGAGATCGTGCACTCCAAGCACGGCCTGCTGACCACCGTCGCCTACCAGTTCGGCGACGACAAGCCGGTGTACGCGCTGGAGGGCTCGATCGCCGTCACCGGCTCTGCCGTGCAGTGGCTGCGCGACCAGCTGGGCATAATCTCGGGCGCGGCAAGGGTCGAGGCCCTGGCCCGTCAGGTCTCCGACAATGGCGGCGTCTACTTCGTGCCCGCCTTCTCGGGGCTGTTCGCGCCCTACTGGCGCGCGGATGCCCGCGGGGTGATCGTCGGCCTGTCCCGCTTCAGCAACAATGGCCACATCGCCAGGGCCACACTGGAATCCATCTGCTACCAGACTCGCGACGTGGTCGAGGCCATGCAGCAGGACTCCGGGGTGAAGCTAGACACCCTGCGCGTCGACGGCGGCGTCACCACCAACGAGCTCGCCATGCAGATCCAGGCCGACTTCCTCGGCGTGCCGGTCTCCCGGCCGGTGGTCTCCGAGACCACCGCCCTCGGCGCGGCCTACGCCGCCGGTCTTGCAGTCGGATTCTGGCGCGGCACAGACGAACTCGTCTCCAACTGGCGCGAGGACAAGAACTGGCAGCCCACCATGACCGACGAGCAGCGACGGCGCGGTTATGCGCGCTGGCAGAAAGCCGTCTCGCGCACCCTCGACTGGGTTGATCTCGATGACGAGGACTGACCGGTGACCGCTGCGCCCCACCAGCCTGAAAACACCGATAACAAGGAGTATTTCGTGTCCGCACAACTGGATCCCGCCTACCGCGCCCGGGCGATTGATTCGCTCGGCGACACCGAAATCGACGTTCTCGTGATCGGTGGCGGAGTGACCGGAGCGGGCGCCGCCCTCGACGCCGCCTCTCGTGGACTGTCCGTCACCCTGGTCGAGGCGCGCGACTTCGCCGCCGGTACTTCCAGCCGGTCCTCCAAGCTCATCCACGGCGGCCTGCGCTACCTGGAACAGTACGACTTCGCCCTGGTCCGTGAGGCTTTGAAGGAGCGCGGCCTGCTGCTGAACAAGCTGGCCCCGCACCTGGTGCACCCGGTCTCGTTCCTGTTCCCGCTGCAGAAGCACTACGAGCGCTTCTATATCGGCGCCGGCATCGCCCTCTACGACACCATGGGCGGCGCGCGCTCGGTGCCCATGCACAGGCACCTGAGCCGTTCCGGCGCACTGGAATTGGCCCCTGCGCTCAGGGAAGACGCCATGACCGGCGCCATCCGCTACTACGACGCCCAGGTCGACGACGCCCGGCACACCATGATGATCGCCCGCACCGCGGTCCAGCACGGCGCGACCGTGCTGACCCGCACCCGGGTCACCGGGCTGCTGCGCGACGGCGAGAAGGTCGTGGGCGCGAAGGTCATGGATCTGGAAACCGGTCTGGAGCACAGCATCCGGGCCAAGACCGTGATCTCGGCGACCGGCGTGTGGACCGACGACATGATCAAGATGACCGGCGTGGACTTCCCGTTCCACGTGCGCATGTCCAAGGGCGTGCACATCATGGTCCCGCGCGAGAAGCTCGACCTGAACACCGGCATCGCCATGAAGACCGAGAAGTCCGTCCTGTTCGTCATCCCGTGGGCCGAGCACTGGATCATCGGCACCACCGACACCGACTGGTCGCTGGACAAGAACCACCCGACCGCCACCGCCGCCGATGTGCAGTACATCCTCGACCATGTCAATTCGCTACTGCGCGAACCGCTCACCCGCGCCGACATCGTCGGCACCTACGCGGGCCTGCGGCCGCTCATGACCGGCGCGTCGAAGGAGACCTCCAAGCTGTCGCGCGAGCACGCGGTGGCCGAACCGGCCCCGGGCCTGTTCGTCATCGCGGGCGGCAAGTACACCACCTACCGGGTGATGGCCGCCGACGTGGTGGACGCCGCCGCCGAGCGCCTCGGCAGCGATGTCGCGCCGTCGGTGACCGCGAACCTGCCCATCCTGGGTGCGGTCGGCTACCAGGACATGCTCGACACGATCGCCGAGGTGGCGGCGCGGGCCGGGCTGCCGGTCGAGACCGTGGCGCATCTGCTGGGCCGCTACGGATCGCTGACCGCGGAGATCTTCGACCTCATCGCCGCGGTTCCCGAACTGGGCCAACCGATTCCGGGCGCCGAAGACTATCTTGCCGCCGAGGCCGTCTACGCCGCCACCCACGAGGGCGCGCTGCACCTGGACGACCTGCTCACCCGCCGTACCCGCATCTCCATCGAGGTGCCCGACCGCGGCCTGCGGGCGGCCCCGGAGATCGCCCGCCTCATCGCCCCGCATCTGGGCTGGGACGATGAGCGCACCAATGCCGAGATCAACCGCTACTTCGACCGCGTGCACGCCGAATTGGCGGCCAACGCGGAGAAGGACGACGAGGCCGCCAACGCGGCCCGCATGGTCGCCGTCGGCTGACCTCTCACCTGAATCGGGAGGGGTTCGAGGGCCCAGCCCTCGCCCGGCCGCGCCAGGTCACAATCCGATGCTGGGCATCTCCCCGAGGGTCGCTCCGAGACTCAGGAAGTGCTCGGCGGCGACCTCGACGAAAATCGCACGGCCGGTGGCGATCACGGTGTCGCCATCGGTCAGCGTGGTGTCGATGTAGAGTTTGCGGCCCTCCCGGGCGGCGAGCACCGCGGTGACCACGAATTCGCGGTGCAGGCGGGCCGGGGCACAGTAGGTGACGTCGAGTTTGACGGTGACGGCGGGCTGACGCAGGGGGACCAGGATCGCACCGCAGGCGTCGTCCAGGGCCGCGGCCACGATACCGCCGTGGGCAACGCCGGGCGCGCCCTGGTGCCGTTCGTCCAAGGTGAAGGTGCCGCGCACAGTATCGCCCAGTCGTCCGAAGGCGATCTGCGGGGAGGCCGGATTGGCGGGGCCGCAGCCGAAGCAGCCGGGGTGATGCGGCGGGAAGGGCCCGTCGGCGACGAGGTCGCCCAGCGGTAGCGGCGCGGCGTCGCGATTGTGGTCCATGCTCAGAAGTTAACGCACATTCAGAACCGACTCGCAACCACCCCGAAGTCGACATGCCGCACTACCCCGCCGGCGCCGGCGGCCTTCCCGCTCGATCGCCACGCCATCAGCCCTGGCCGCATGACCGTCATCGCCCAGCAAGCAACCGGAACCGCACCGTAGCCCGGACGGCAGCGGCGCGCCGGAATCGGCTCCGGCGCAGCGCTTTTCGTGTGCGACGTGCTCAGTCCTCGGCCGAGGAAGCCTTGCCGCCCGATGCCTTCGTGCCGTGCTTGCCGTGGCCATTTCCGCTGGCGTGCTTGGCATCGGGCTTGTCGGACTTGACCTTGCCGCCCTTGCTGACGGTCATGACCGATTCCTCGGTGATCTTGGCGTCGGTCTTCTTCCCGCCGGTGTGGTGAATAGCCTCGATCTGCAGACCGCTGCCGTCGGCATCGATGCGCACCGTGTCACCGGGCGCCAGCGCGCCCTCGAGCAGCTTCTTCGACAGCGCGTTGTCCAGCTGCTTCTGCACGGTCCGGCGCAGCGGACGGGCGCCGAACTCGGGCTGATATCCGTTCTCCGCCAGCCAGTCCATGGCCCGGTCCGAGACATCCAGATCGATGTCCTGGGCGTGCAGCCGCCGCTTGGTGCCGTCGAGCACCAGGCCGACGATATTGCGCAGCTGCGACTTGTCGAGCCGGTGGAAGACGATCTGCTCGTCGAGCCGGTTGAGGAACTCGGGCCGGAACTGCCTGCGCAGCCGCTCCTCCAGCTGCGGCGTGATCGAGTCCAGGTCGCCGTCCTTCGCGGACAGGATCAGATCGGAGCCGATATTGCTGGTCAGAATCACGATGGTGTTCTTGAAATCCACCGTGCGGCCCTTGGCGTCGGTGACCCGGCCGTCGTCGAGCAGCTGCAGCAGCACATTGAACACATCCGGATGCGCCTTCTCGACCTCGTCGAACAGGATCACCGAGTACGGCTGCCGGCGCACCTTGTCGGTGAGCTGGGCGGCGTCGTCGTAGCCCACGTATCCGGGCGGTGCGCCCACCAGCCGCGAGACCGTGTGCTTCTCCTGGAACTCGCTCATATCGAAGCGGATGAGCCGGTCCTCGTCGCCGAAGACGGCCTCCGCCAGGGCTTTCGCGAGTTCGGTCTTGCCGACGCCGGTGGGGCCCAGGAACAGGAACGAGCCGATGGGCCGGTTGGGATCCTTGAGCCCGGCGCGGGCGCGGCGCACCGCCTCGGCCACCGCGACGATGGCCTCGTCCTGGCCGACGACCCGCCGGTGCAGATCCTGTTCCAGCTTCAGCAGTTTCGCCCGCTCCTCGGTGGTGAGGTCGGCGACCGGGATGCCGGTCTGCCGCGACACCACCTCGGCGATATCGGTGATCTCGACCGTCGGGATCTCGGTGCGGTCCACCTCGTCGGCGGTCTTCCGCTCCAGCTTCGAGATCTCGGCCTTGATCTTGTTGGCCCGCTCGTAGTCCTCGCCGGCGACCGCCGCGTCCTTCTCCCGATTCAGGTGCGCCAGTTTCTCTTCCAGCTCACGCACCTTGGGATCCGGTGTGCGCGTACGCAATCGAACGCGCGCGCCCGCCTGGTCCACCAGGTCGATGGCCTTGTCGGGCATGAAGCGGTCGGTGATGTAGCGGTCGGACAGCTCGGCCGCCGCGATCAGCGCCTCGTCCAGGTAGCGCACCTGGTGATGCTCCTCGTACACGTCGGAGAGCCCGCGCAGGATCTCGATGGTGTCGGCCACCGACGGCTCGGACACCATGACCGGCTGGAAGCGGCGCTCCAGGGCCGCGTCCTTCTCGATGTACTTGCGGTACTCGTCGATGGTGGTGGCGCCGATGGCATGCAGTTCGCCACGGGCCAGGGCGGGCTTGAGCATATTGCCCGCGTCCATGGAGCCCTCGCCACCGCCGCCCGCGCCCACGATGGTGTGCAACTCGTCGATGAAGACCACCAGTTCGTCGGAGTGCGCGCGCACCTCGTCGAGCACCTTGGTGAGCCGCTCCTCGAATTCGCCGCGATACTTGCTGCCCGCCACCATCGAGCTCACGTCCAGCGCGATGACGCGGCGGTCGGTCAGGGTGGCGGGTACGTCGCCATTGACGATGCGCTGGGCCAGACCCTCCACGATGGCGGTCTTGCCGACGCCCGGATCACCGATGAGCACCGGATTGTTCTTGCGCCGCCGCGACAGGATCTCCACGGTCTGCTCGATCTCCTCGGCGCGGCCGACCACCGGATCGACCTTGCCGGCCCGGGCCTCCGCGGTGAGGTCGCGGCCGTACTCGTCGAGGGTCGGGGTGTCGGATGGCTCCTTGGCGGTCTGGGCGGCGGGCATCTTCGCACCCGCGAGGGCCTGGGCGGCCGGGCTGTCGTGCACGCCCGCGATGCCGAGCAGAATGTGCTCCGGCCCGATGTAGCTGCTGCCCGCCTCCGCGGCACTGCGCTGCGAATTGCGCAGGGCCAGCTTGGCGCCCGGGCTCAGGACCAGGGCGTGCTCGCGACCGTGCGCGCCGACGCCGCTGCCCGCGGCGGTGCGCATCTGCTTGCGCAGTTGTCCGGGGTCCCTGCCGATTTCGGCGATGATGCTCTGGGAAGGCTCGATGGCGGCGGCCGCGTAGAGCAGGTGCTCGGGGGTGATCTCGGCGCTGCCCCAGTCGTGGGCGGCCTGCCGGGCGGAGTCCACGACCTGCTTGGCGCTCTCGCTCAGCAAACGACTCAGGTCGATGCGCTGCACCGGCGGCTGGCGGGACATTCCGGATCCGAAGAATCGGTTGAAGATGTCGTCGAAGGAGTCGAAGGAACCCATCGAACTGGGCCAACCCTGGGTCATGGTCACCTCGTGGCTTCGGCTGACACTCGGAAGGACTCGGGTTCGCAACGAGCCTGGCGCCGCGTCAGCTAACGGATGGCGAACTCGGGGTCCACAGTAGTAGCCTCGGCGCGGACGGCAAATGGCCGTAACGACTTTGTTTTGGATCGGTTCGGCCCTTGCCCCGTCGTCGGAGTACCGACCGAACGGAGTCCTGATGCGTGCGATCCACGACGAACTCGACGCCCGCGCGGCTGCGGTGGCCGGACAGGTGGTGCACTGGCGGCGGTATCTGCACGAGCATCCGGAGCTCTCCAATCGCGAGGTGAACACCGCGGCGCTGATCAGCGATCACCTGAAAGCATTGGGCCTGGACGAGGTTCGCACCGGCATCGCCGGACACGGCGTGGTTGGCGTGCTGCGCGGCGGGCAGGCAGGCGACCGGGTGGTGGCGCTGCGCGGAGATATCGACGCGCTGCCGGTGCCGGACCTGTGCGGGGTACCGTTCGCCTCGCACGTGGTCGATCAGCAGTACCCCGGCGGGCCGTTCCCGGCGTCACACGCCTGCGGGCACGACTGCCACACCGCCATGCTCATGGGCGCGGCCACCGTCCTGGCCGGTGTCCGCGAACAACTGCCGGGCACCACGCTTTTCGTGTTCCAGCCCGCCGAGGAGGGCCCGCCGGTGAACGAAAAGGGCGGTGCGCGTGAGATGCTCGCCGAGGGCGCGCTCGACGATCCCGCGCCGACCATGGTGTTCGGATTCCACGTCACGCCATATCCCAAGGGGTACATCGGATATCGGGTCGGGAACCAGTTCGGGGCGTCCTGCCTGACCAGGATCACCCTCACCGGCCAGCAGGTGCACGGGTCCATGCCGTGGATGGGCATCGACCCGATGCCGGCGGCCGGGGCGATCCTGACCGGGATCGGGCAGCTCTACCGGCAGGTCAGCGCGTTCGACCCGGTCACCGTGAGCATCGGACACGTCGAGGACGTCGGGCGGTTCAATATCATCGGCCAGACCGTGACGCTGTGGGGCACCATCCGCTGCGCGGTCGAACACGATATGGGTGCGGTGCAGACGCGGCTGCGGACACTCGCCACCAACACCGCGGCCGCCTACAACTGTTCGGCCGCAGTGGATTTCCTGCAGGACGTGCCCGCGGTGCACAACGAGCAGGCGTGGATGGATGCCGGGCTGTCCACCTTCCGCCGGGTGGCCGGGGCCGACCGGGTGGTGCCGACGGGCGCCACGCTCGGATACGACGACGTCTCGGAGTTCGTCAACAGGTATGGCGGGCTGTACGTGACGCTGGGAGTGCAGGACGCGCAGCTCGACGCGGCGGGTCTGCCGACGCCCATGCCCGGCGGGCGCGGGCTCTTCATGAACCACAACCCGCACTTCTACGCCGACGACGACACCCTCGTCACCGGCGTGCGACTGCACGCACAGGTGGCCTACGACCATCTGAGCGGCGCGCTGGCACCCGAATAGCTTGTGCCGCAGTCAATTCAGCTGCGGGGCGCGAGTGGGGTGCGCCGCGATCACCCTCGCGGCGAAAACCGTCAGCGCCCGGCGACGACCGGCATGAACGGTGCGTAGTCCCGGACGTGGCCCTCGGTCCAATCCCAGAGGGACTTCGGGTCCACGGACACGCCGCGCTGCAGGATCAGCCGCCAGCCGTCGTCCTGCTTCTCCCAGATATCGCCGTCACGGTCCACGTACATGCCGGTGCTCTCGGGCTCGATGCCGGTCTCTCCCAGACTCCTGGGGAAATCCACTGGCTTCGTCACACCAACCACCTCTTCAACTTCCAGGTTACTTCCAGTCAGAAGTATTCTCCCCGCCCACTCTTGCGATCCACTTCCGGCGGGGTTGTGTGACGCATTCGCACTGTTAGCATTGGAAACAAAATTCCGTACCATACGGTCTTCTTTATGGCGGCGATCGGCCATAACTATCCGACAACCATTCGGCTACCTTTTGGCATCTTCAGTTTTTTGAGGGATAGTGCACTTCTTGCGGCGAATGACCAGTTCGCTTCCAGTCGCAGGAGGACACCGATGGCAGGCGCGGAGCTGAGAGTGCTCGGCCCCCTGCAGCTGTCCGTCGACGGTCGTGACATCCCCCTGGGCACCCCCATGCAGCGCGCCGTCCTGGGCCGCCTCATCGTCGCGCACGGCCAGGTCGTGAGCACCGAACGGCTGATCGACGACCTGTGGTCCGGGCATCCGCCACCCAAGGCCACCGCGGTACTGCAGGTGCACATCCACAATCTGCGGCGACTGTTCGAACCGCAGCGCCCACGGCGTGCGCCCTGCCGCTTCATCGTGTCCGAGTCGCCCGGGTATGCACTGAAAATCCCCGAGAACGCCGTGGACGCATGGCATTTCGAGCAGCAGTTGCGGACCTATCAGGAACTTGTCAGCAACCCCGAGATCCACACCGACCCCACCGAGCGCAATGCCCTGCTGGAGGCCGCCCTCTCACTCTGGCACGGTCCCGCCCTGGAGGCCTTTGCCGAGGCCGACTGGGCCGTCGCCGAGGCCGACCGGCTCACCGACCTCTACCTCACCGCCGTCGAACTCAATGCCCGCACCGAATTGGAACTGGGCCGCTCCGGCGAAGTGGTCCGCGAACTGCGCCAGCTCTTCGAGGACAACCCCGGCCGCGAGGAAATCGTCCGCCTGCTCGCCCTGGCGCAATACCAGCTGGGCCAGCAACTCGAGGCGCTCACGACCATCCGGCGCTCGCGCGAATTCCTCGGCGGCCTGTTCGGTGTCGATCCCTCCCCCGCGCTGCGCCAACTCGAAATAGCGATTCTCAATCACTCCGCCGGCCTCGCCCAAACCCCGCCCTTGCCGGCGCACGACCGTCACCCCACCGGCCCTGCCGCACCCCCGGCCACCACCAGGAGTACGGCCGCTCCAGCGCCGGTCTCCAGCCCGAGCATCGAGACGGCGAGAACCAGCACCGCCCCCGAGGCCGCCGACGGGTTCCATTGCGCTACCGGCTATCTCACCGAGTTGTCGGAGCTGCTGAACGCCGCCGAGGCGGCGCGGGCCGGGCAGTTGCGGGTCGCCTGGGTCGCCGGGGAGGCGGGAATCGGCAAGTCCGTGCTGGCGGAGGCGACCCTCGCCACGCTGTCCACCGCGGGCTGGACCGCCGCGACCGGAACCTGCCCCGAGATCGACGGCGCACCCGCGGCCTGGGCCTGGACCGAGATCAGCACCGCCCTCGACGTGACCGAGCCGAGCCGGGCTGCGGCCGCGCAGCTTTCGGAGGGCGCGGTCGGCGCACCGGGCACTCCCGCCGCGGCAAGGCCGGATACCGGCTCCTCCCAGCCGATTTCACCGGTCGCGCAGCAGCCGAACGCGATCGACGCGGGGACGCCCGCCGAAGACACATTCACGCTGGCGCGGGTCATCGCGGAAAAATGCAGGCGCGCGGCCGGTTCCGCACCGGTGGCACTGCTGCTGGAGGATGTGCAGCGGGCCGATCCGGGGACCTTGCAGGTATTGCGGCAGGTGGTGAGCTGGCTGCGGGACGAGCCGGTATTCGTGCTGGTCACCATGCGGCGATCGGAGGCGGGGCAGGGGGCCCACAACACGGTCGCGGCGCTGGCACAGCATACGGGGGCCTGGCTGGAGCTCAATGGACTGGACGCGGAGGGGACGCGGCGAGCCGCGGCGGCCGCCGGGTTGACGGGGATCGAGGCCGAGGCGCTGGAGCAGCTGCAGCGGCGGACGGGCGGGAATCCGCTGTTCGTCCGGGAGGTGGCGAAAGCGACTGCCGCACAGGGGAGTTTGGACGAGGTGCCGGACTCGATCCGGGAGCTGATCGAGGATCGGGTGGCACAGCTGCCCGACGGGGTCGCCGAGGTGCTGCGGCAGCTGTCCATCTGGGGTGAGAGCGTCGATCTGGCGATCCTCAGTGCGGCGGCGGGGCTGACCGAGGACACCGTGATCGATCTGGTCGCGGCGGCCGAGGCGGCCGGACTGGTGGGCTCCGGGAGCGGCGGGAGTATCCGGTTCGAGCACGGGCTGATTCGCGATGCCGTGTATCTGGGTATACCACCGCTGCGGCGGGGCCGGATGCACTGGGCGGCACTGGAGCTGCTGGAACAGCGTGCCGACGCCTATCCGGCGGTGGCGCGGGACCCGGATGTGCTGGCCCGGCACGCCCTCGCGGGCGCGACCGCCGAAACCGCCTCGCGCGCCATCGAATACGTGGAGCGGGCGGCCGAGCGGCGCACCAGCCGCGGGATGCGCAGTGCCGGTGTGCGGCTGCTGCGCTCGGCGGTGGACCTGCACCGGCTGGCCCGCCACGACGCCGACCACGCGCCCGCCGGCGACCGCATCGCACTGCTGCGCACCCGCTGCGCGCTGGTCACGGCGCTGGCCTACGACAATCGGCATCGGGAGGCCCGCGTCGAACGCGACCGGGCCCTCACCCTCGCCGAGCAGCTGGGCGATCCGGACCTGGTGGTCCGGGCGCTGACCTGCTGGCGCGCCCCGATCATCTGGGCGATTCGCAACTGGCGCAGGCCCGATCAGCACATGCGGCGGGCGCTGGCGCGCGCCCTGGCCCGGCACGGCATCGGCGCGTCCACCCTGGCCCTGCTGGTGAGCGAGGTCCCCGACCCCTCGGTACCGGCCGATGATGACCAGAATACCGTTGCGGTGCAGGATGATTCGAACGATGTGGCAGATGCCGATCTGGTGCGCCTGCTGGTCGCGGCGACCTTCGAGACGGGACTGGTGGAGTCGGCCGCCGGGCGGCGGCTGGCCCGGCTGGCCCTCGCGGCGGCGCGGCGCACCGGCGATGCCGAATTGCTGTGTGCCGCCATCAATGCGGTGACCTATCTCGCATTCGAGTACGACGCGGAGTTCTCGGCACTGGTCGACGAACTGGAGCGGCTGGCCACCGCCGCCGGCCTGGCCGAGTACCGGGCGCTGGCCCATTATCTGGGATATCGGGCCGCGGTGGCCCGGGCGGATCTGCGGGAGGCGGGGCGGCGGGCGACGGCCGCGGTGGAGTTCGCCGACGAGGGCCAGTTGCAGCCGCTGCTGGATATGGTCAGCTGTTTCGCCGCGACCGTGGAACTGCTGCGCGGGAACATCGACGCGGCCGATGAGCTGTACCAGCGGTTCACGGCCCGCACCCGGCTTTCCGGCGTGGCCAATCACGCGGAGGCGGAGTTGTTCTGCGCGCTCTCGATCGACTGGGCGCGGGGCGAACTGGGCGGCCTGACGGATCGGCTCGCGAACGCCTATGCGGCCCTGCCCGCGGCCGCCGCCCCGGCCTACACGCTCGCGCTGCTGCAGAGCGGACAACGCGAGCGCGCACGCGGCGTGTACGAGGACTCGGATCCGATTGCGGCGGGCTTCTATCCGGTCCTCATGTCGGCATTGCGGGCGGTCGCCGCCATCGAACTCGGCGACACTCCAGCAATTCAGCGGCTCTACGAATACCTGGCACCGCACAGCGGCACCCTGATCGGCCTCGAAACCGGGATGACCGAGTTCGGCCCGATGGACTCGATCCTGGCGGCGCTGGCCGCCGCCCAAGGCGACGCCGAGGCGGCCGCGGCGCATCGCGACCGCGCCGAACGCCTGCTGGAAAGGATTCGAGCCGAACTTCCCGACTGCGCCGCCGCACTACTACGCGCGGCCTGACGCACGAGAAATCCGGATCGAGTCATTGGCCTGAAATGTCGCTCCGCCTCCCCGCGCTTGGAGCCGATGCCCGCAGGCTCTCGACTCCCAGCGAATTTCCAGCGCCTTGATTTACGCTGGCTAATTCTTGGCGCGCTGGTAAGAGTCAACGATCTCGGCCGGGATACGGCCGCGCGAGGAAACCTGGTGCCCCTGAGCGCGCGCCCATTCGCGGATCGCGGTGCTCTCCTCGCGGTCCACCGCCGGACGGGTGCGGCCGCCCGCGGCCACCTTGCCGGTCCGCTTGGAACGACCGACCTTGCGGGCCTTATCGGTCCACGGTTCCAGGGCCTCCCGCAGCTTGCCGGCGTTCTTGTTCGACAGGTCGATCTCGAAGTCGTTGCCGTCGATCGAGAAAAAGACGGTCTCGTCGGCCTTCGATTCGCCGTCGTAGTCGTCAACCAGAGTTACGGTGACTTTCTTCGCCATGGACTGCCCTTCCACGTGTGAGGTGCCGCTATTCGCCGAAATGTTAATGCCGCGCGATGCAGGATTCAAACCAGGCGCGAATCGAATTAGGGGCAACCAGACTATTCTGCTATTACCGCAGAGACCGTCCGGTCTTCAGCACACCCGGAATGCGGCCAAGCGCCACCCGGAACGACCGTGGACAATACGGGCGGCGAGCGCGAAACGCCGCCCGCCGCGGTCGTAACCCGCGCAAACTTCCGCCTGCCCCGGTCCGGCCATGATCACATCCACCCTGGTGAGGGTGGCGGTGCCGAGCTCCCGCCCGGGTAGCCGGCCCGCCCCCGCCAGGGTGCGCACCGCGGCCACCACCGCCGGCTCGGCGAGTGGGCCCAGCTGCCTCACCGGACGGCGGCCGTCCAGCACCTCGAGCGCCAGCCGCAGTGCCGTCCCCGCGAATTGCCTTGCCGCAGTGTTGCATTCATCACCACCCCGGGTTTTCACAGGATGCGAAGAACGCAGAAACCGTTGCAGGCCGACCGATCCGGGCACAGCAGACACCGATCGGCGATCCACTCGATTCCGGCATCCCGGCGATCGGCTCGCGGCGGCGGCCGGCCACTGATCGGGCCGCGGAACCGGGCCGCCCACCCCCGGTGCCCGGCGGCCCGCCTCCGGAGCGTGGCGGACCGGCCCCGGCTTACGACGACACTGCTCCAACGGCGGCTCGAATCGTGGTGCGGGCAGCAGGAATCCGCCCGCCGCCGTCCTCGAGTCCGCCGCCGTTCTCGAATCCACCGCCGTCCTCGAGTCGGCCGCTGCCCGCGGCTCGACCACCGCTCTCGTCTCGACTCGTCCCATGGCGCGAAAGCATGGCAGCCCAGCCGAGCGCGGACGGCCCGAAATCAGGGTTCGCACCCCTCGGGCTACTTCAGCAGCGCGAGCCGCCCCAGCAGGTCGGTGGGCAGGTAGAGCAACCGGCTGGTGGTCCACAACTGCCCGGACTGCGGGTCGTACTGATCGGGTATGGCGACACCGGCCGGGGCGAAGGCCCGGAAACCGTGTCGGGCGGTCGTTCTGATGGCCCGCCACTGGTGGTCCGCGAAGGCCACCACCGCCGCCGCGTCGTCCGCGATCGCCGCGCCCCGGAGGGCGGCGACCTGCGCGGCCACCCCGTCGGTGGACAGATAGACCAGGGTCCCGTCGGCATTGCGCACCGGATCTATGCACACCACATCGGTCATGCCGTACCGCGAGGAGAGCACCTGGGCGATTTCGGTCTGCGCGTACACCGGGAGGTCCCGATCGCCGCGCGTGGCGACCACGGCCGCGGCGAGGGCCTCGTTGACCGGTCCCGGATCGCCGATGGTGCGCGCCGAATCCGCGCCTGCCGGAATGCGATTGCCGAAGCTGTAGGCCACGATCAGCGTGGCCGAGTCGGCGGGCGCGGTGGGGATCGTCCAGAGGTCCTGCGGCGCTTGCTCGCTCGCCGACGGCTCGGCCGGGGACGGCGCGGCGGCCGCCTGGGTGCCGAGGCCGCCGGCCGCCGCGAGCAGGGCCGCGGAGACCGCCGTCACCGCCACCCGCACCGACCACATCGGACCGCTGAACCGCGTGGATGTCATGGCGGCCATGCTGGCCAGCAGGCTTGTGACCGAACCGCAGGCGCTGCGGCGCAAGCGAATTTCAGTGGACCGGTTCGAGCACCTTTGCGGCCGCGACCGGCCGCAGCGTCTTGCCGAGGTCGGTGCGCATGACCGTCGCGGTGTCCAGCAGGTAGTTCTGCCGTACCTGCCACGGGCGCCGATCGCCCTGGCGCGGGAAGTCGCCGATCGAGCGCTGGACGTACCCGGAGGCCAGATCCAGCAGTGGCCGCTCCTGCAGGGTGTGCCGCGGCTGCGGGACCACCGCCCGGTAGCCGTTGCGGTCCATGTACCCCAGCACCTTGCAGACCAGTCGCGAGGTGAGGTCGGCGCGCAGCGTCCAGGAGGCATTGGTGTAACCGATGCACACCGCGAAGTTGGGCACGCCGGTCAGCATGGTGCCCTGCCAGACGAACTGCTCGGACAGCTCCACCGGCGCGCCGTCGACCACCAGGTCGACGCCGCCGAAGGCGAGCAGCTGCAGGCCGGTGGCGGTGACCACCACATCGGCCTCGAGCACCTTGCCGGACTTCAGCCGGATGCCCTCGGGCACAAAGGTTTCGATGTGATCGGTGACCACCTCGGCCTTGCCCTTACGCATGGCCTTGAAGAAGTCGGCGTTGGGCACCGCGCACAGGCGCTGATCCCACGGGTTGTATTCGGGCGTGAAATGCTCGGCGACCAGCTTCTCGTCCTTCAGGATTCGCGTGGTGAGCCCGGTGAGCAGCTTGCGGGCGGCCTCGGGCCGACGCCGGCAGTACTGGTAGAAGCCGATGTTGAACAGGATGTTCTTGGTGCGGATGAGCCGGTGCGCCAGGTTCGGCGGCAGCAGTTCGCGCATCCGGTCGGCCACCTTGTCGCGGCCGGGGACCGCGGAGATCCAGGTGGGGCTGCGCTGCAGCATGGTCACCAGTTCGGCCTGCTCGGCCATGGCCGGGACCAGGGTGACCGCGGTCGCACCGCTGCCGATGACCACCACGCGCTTGCCGGTGTAGTCGAAGTCCTCGGGCCAGAACTGGGGGTGCACGACGGTGCCGGCGAAGTCGGCGATGCCGGGGAACTCGGGCTCGTGGCCGTGGTCGTAGTTGTAGTAGCCGGAGCAGGAGTAGAGGAAGCCGCAGGTGAGCGTGCTGCGCTCGACACCGTCGACACCGCGCCGCTCGACCGTGAGGGTCCACCGCGACTCGTCGCTGTCCCATTCGGCGCCAACGACTTTGGTGCCGTAACGGATGTGCTTGTCAATGCCGTTCTCGGTGGCCGTCTCGGTGATGTAGCGCAGGATGGCCGGCCCGTCGGCGATGGACTTGGCGTCACGCCAGGGCTTGAACGGGTAGCCGAGGGTGAACATGTCGCTGTCGGAGCGGATGCCCGGGTAGCGGAACAGGTCCCAGGTGCCGCCGAGCGCGTCGCGCGCCTCGAGGATGGCGTAGCTGCGGCCGGGCTGCTCGGTCTGCAGTCGATACGCCGCGCCGATGCCGGAGAGCCCGGCTCCGACGATGACGACGTCGAGGTGTTCGGCGAGAGGTTGCGCGGCGTTCATGACCTCCAGTCTGTTGTGCCCGCTCCCCGATTCCTTGACTCTGCACGACAACTATTTGATTCTGGATGACATGTCCGTGATCAGATCCGCCGGGCTGCGGGGCTTCCGCGCCACCGTGGCCGAACTCGGCGGGGATGCCGAGGAGCTGATCACGGCCTGCGGCCTGCCGGTCGCCGCACTGGACACCGACGACCTGCTGGTCCCCGATCACGCCGTCGGGGCGGTCCTGGAGCTGGCCGCGCACCGGCTCGACTGCCCGGATCTGGGCCTGCGGATCGCGTGGCGGCAGGACCTGGACATGCTCGGCCCCCTGGCCCTGGCCATCCGGAATGCCACCACCCTGGCCGGGGTGCTGGAGTGCACCTCGCGCTACCTGTTCGTGCACGCGCGCTCACTGAGCCTGACGATGGAACCCGACCCGTACGGCGATCGCGGCGTGATCGCGCTGCGCTACGGCGTCACCGCGCCCGGCCTGCCCACCCCTGTGCAGGGCACCGATCTCGGTTTGGCCTTCGTGCACAGGACGATTCAGCGGCTCACCGAGGACCGCTACGGGCTGCGTTCGGTGGAGCTCCCCTACCGGCCCGCCGCCCCGATCCAGGCGTACGAGGAATTCTTCGGCGCGCCAGTGCGAATCGAGCGCCCGGCCGCCCTGCTGCGGATACCGGCCGCCCTCGGCAATCGGCGACTCTCCGGCGGCGACGAGAACCTGCACCGGCTGGCCATGGCGTTCCTGGCCGAGCAGTCCGGCGGCGCGGCCACGGCCATCACGCCGCGCGTGCGGACCACCCTGCAGAAGCTGCTGGGCACCACCGCCCCCGAAATCGATGCCGTGGCACGGCTGCTCACCATCCATCCGCGCACCCTGCAGCGACGGCTGGCCGCCGAGGACACCACCTTCGCGGCGATTCTCGACGAGGTCCGGCGCACCGAGGCGCGGCGCTACCTGACCACGACGGATATGCCGATGAGCCAGGTCGCCTCGCTCATCGGATTGTCGGAACAGTCGGTATTCACACGTTGTTGCCAGCGCTGGTGGGGTGCAACACCGACGGCGGTGCGCAAGGGCAAAGCGGGCTGACCACACTGGATGTCAACGGGGTGCCGCCGAGTTCTGATGGGCCCATTGGCAAATCACGCACGGCGAGTCGTTCATGACACGCCCGCGATTTGCGGGTCACCGCGTGTCGATCATGGTCAATCGACGCTCCCGCGCCCAGGATGTCCTGATGATCGCCGAATGCCCTTCCTGCGCTTGGCCCTCTCCCACGGCTGTCTCCTCCCACCGCGGGGTGCAGTACCTGCGCTGCGTGTGCGGCCAGTGGCTGATCAGCGTGCACGGGAAGGTGGTCGGCGCGGCCGGGGGCACCACGTTCAGCGGGAACAATCCCCTGGCGGAGATCGCCGGGATCCGGGATTAGCTCGCCGGCACGAAGATTCGCGCCGACTCGATGCGCAGCCCGCGGTCGGCGAAGTCGAGTTCGGCGATGCCGCGGCCCTCGCGGGTCTCCACCGACACCGTCACCGAGTGCCCGGCGGCAAGGGCCTTGCTCCAGCGCAGGCCCTTCACCCGGGTGGTGAAGTCCTCCAGCGACATCGCGCCGTCCACACCCCACTCCAGGCGCGGGACCGGAGCCAGAACCGCACGGGCACTGGACGAATTACCGGCGGCCACGGCATCCAGCAGCTGCCCGGCGGCCTGCTTGCCCGCCGCGCCGACACCGCGCAGGCCCGACATGAAGCCCATCGCCCCGCCGACGCCCTGATTGCCGAGCAGCTGCGGGCCCAGCTTGGCGCCCGCCAGCAGGCCCTGCATGCCCGATCCCAGCAGCTGGCCGATCATGCCCGCCAGCTCCCAATGTGCGCGCAGGGCACGGATTTTCAGCGCGCCGTCCACCTCGTCCAGGTCATAGCGCAGATGCATGGGCACATGCAGGGTGACCCCGGTGGACATGGTGGTGGCGATGGTGAGATCGCGGAAGACCGTCATGCCACACACCACGTCGCCGGTCACATCGAAGACGATCCCGTTGGGCGCGATGAAGGTGTCGTAGAAGCGCTCGATGGCCGCGCGCCCGATGTGCGGGCGCGAGCCGACCGGGTCCTCGACACTGCCGTTGTCGGCGAAAAGGCCCACCCAGGCGGCCTTGTCGTGCGCGCCGACCGCCCGCGGTGACGCTTCGACGGTCGCCAATAGTTCGGCGGCAGTGGGATTCGCGGGCACAGTGTCCTCCAGATGTTGGCAAGCGCGCGCGATGATACCGAACGCCCCGGCCCCGGACTAGATGGCCGCCAAGCGCGGGAGCAGGCGTTCGGCGAATTCGGTGGCGAAGACGACGGGATCGCCATCGGGCATGAAGTCCAGCTCGGTGATGCCCAGGGCGGCAAGCTGCTCGGCATCCCGCAGCACCCGGTCCGGGTCGCCGAGGGCATCGGACACGTAGACCGCGGTCTTGCGGATGGCGTCGTAGTCGCGGCCCTCGGCCTCGCAGTGCGCGCGCAGCACGGCCAGCTTGGCGGCGACCTCCTCGGGGCTGCTCGCGAAGAGATTGCAGGCGTCCGCGTAGCGGGCCACCAGCAGCAGCGTCTTGCGCTCACCGCCACCGCCGATCCGGATGGGCGGGCGCGGGCGACTCAAAGGCGCAGGCACGCACAGGGTCTCGGCCAGCTGGTAGTGCTCGCCCTTGTACGGCCCGTTGTCGGGACCCCACATCTGCAGGCAGATCTGCAGCGTCTCCTCGAGCCGTTCGAACCGCTCGGCCATCGGGACGACCGGTACGCCGAGGCCGCGCTGTTCCCGCTCGTACCAGGACGCTCCGATGCCCAGTTCGGCCCGGCCGCCCGAGAGCACGTCGAGGGTGGTGACGATCTTGGCGAGCAGGCCGGGATAGCGGTACATCACCCCGGTCACCAACAGTCCCAGCCGCATACGCTCGGTCAGGGCCGCCAGGTAGCCGAGGGTGGTATAGCCCTCCAGCATGGGTTCCTCGGCGGTGCCGCGAAGCTCCATCTGGAAGTAGTGGTCCATGACCGTGAACTGCGCGAATCCGGCCTGTTCGGCAATGCGGGCGGTATGCGCCAGCGTCGACGCGATCCGATCGGTCGCGGCGGGGTGCGAGTAGTTCCAGTAGTGCAGGCCCAGCTCCATGGCGGACTCCTCCGTTGGGGACGACATGCCTTGTTCGTGCGTGATGCCGTGCGTTCGTGCGCAATACAGTCTGCCCCACGATCACGCCGGGAAGGTCGGCGCCGGGATCGGTACCGTCGGAGGCGTGCCTGCACTCCGGAGGGTCATCGCAGGGGTCGTCACCGTGACGGCACTGATCGTCGCTCTCGCGTTCGCGGGGCTGCCGGTGTTCGTGCACCCGCAGGTGGATCCGCTGCGCCGGGCCGACGCCATCGTGGTGCTCGGCGGGACGGCCTACGCACGCTACGACGTCGGGCTGCGGCTCGCCCAGGAGGGCTATGCGCCCGAGCTGCTGATCTCGCGATCCACCGGCCAGAACGACCCGGTGATGGACCGCTACTGCGACGGCGGGTTCGCCTTCACGGTCTCCTGCTTCGTGCCGAATCCGTGGACCACCCAGGGCGAGGCCGAAGAGATCCGCCGCCGGGCCCGGGCCGGACACTGGCAGCACATCATCGTGGTGACCTATACACCGCACGTCTCTCGCGCGCGATACATCGTGGAGAAGTGTTTTTCCGGCCAGATCACCATGGTCGCCAGCCCCAGCGATTCGGGGCTGTTGTTCTGGTCCTGGATGTATGTGCGGCAGTCGGCGGGTTATGTGCGCGCGTTTCTGCAGCGCGGATGTTGAGCCGAAAGATGCCCCACGGCCGGGCAATTGAACGGTTACGATGAGGTCCGGGCAAAGGAAAGCGCGTCCGTCGCGGGGGTGGATGCGGGTGCGGGAGGATTTCCGGTGCGTATCGACGACCTTCGTGCCGCGCGGGACAGCGAGCTGACGGCCGACCTGTGCATTATCGGGTCCGGACCGGCAGGCCTGACCCTGGCTGCCGAACTCGCGGAAAGTTCGCTACGAGTGCTGGTGCTGGAGAGCGGCGGGCGCGAACTCTCCCCCGGCACCGATGCGCTCAACGACATCGAGAATGTCGGCGCCGCGCGGGCCCAGCCGTATCGCAATGCCCGCAATCGCATTCTGGGCGGCAGTTCGCACACCTGGAGCGGACGCTGCGCGCCCCTGGACGACCTGGATTTCGCGACCCGCGCCTGGGTCCCGTTCTCCGGCTGGCCGATCGGATTCACCGAGGTCGAGCCGTATCTGGATCGGGCGGCGGGACATCTGGGACTGGGGTACGGGGCCGGGTTCACCGGCGACCGGTTCTGGGAGCTGGCCGACCGGAATCCAGCCCATCCGGAGGTGGACCGGCGCTGGCTGCGGCCCTACTTCTGGCAGATCAGCAAGGACCCGGCGGATCCGTTCGACTCCAAGCGATTCGGCGTCCATGCCGGGGAAATCTCCGCAGCCAATGTTCGAATTCTGCTGAATGCCACCGTTTCCCATATCGATACCGATCCGGACGGCAGCCGAGTCGAGGCATTGCGGGTGGTGGATTCCGACGGAAATACCCGTGTCATCCGTGCGGCGCGAATTGTGCTGGCCGCCGGGGGAATCGAAAACGCGCGCTTGCTGCTCGCGTCGAATCGCATTGTGCCGGAAGGTATCGGTAATCGTCACGACGTGGTGGGCCGGTATCTGCTGGATCATCGCTGCGGTGTGGTGGGCGCGCTGGACCCGCGCACCTCCGCCGCCGCGCGCGAGCGATTCGGCAAATACGTCGTGAGAACCCGCGGCGGTAAGCACACCTTCCTGCACGGGCTGGCACTGTCGCCGGAAATCCAGGCCGACGAGGGACTCCTCAACTGCGCCCTGTGGATTCAAGAGGTGCCCTCCGAGGACGACCCCTGGGAGTCGGTGAAGAACCTGCTGCGCGGGCACATGAACCTGCACGACGCCCGCACCGTCGCCAGCCATCCCGGCCTGCTGCTCTCCGGAGCCAAACGCCGCCTCATCGACCACACCGGCCTGCCGCGCAAGCTCGAACACGTGGAACTGCGCTGCATGGTGGAGCAGACCCCGAACCCGCGCAGCCGGATCCAGTTGAGCGACACCGTGGATCGCCTCGGCATGCCGCATCCGCGCATCGACTGGCAGGTCAGCGCCCAGGAGGACGCCACCGTCCGCCGCGCGGCCGCTCTGGTCGCCGGCGAGTTCGCCCGCCTCGGCTATCCCCCGCCCGCCCTGGACGAATGGGTCCGCGAGACCAGTGATCTCCCGGCCCGGCTGACCGACTGGGCGCACCCCACCGGCGCGACCCGCATGTCGGCGGACCCGCGCACCGGCGTCGTGGACAGCGACTGCCGCGTGCACGGTGTGAGCAACCTCTATATCGCCGGCAGCTCGGTTTTCCCCACCAACGGCCACGCCAATCCCACCCTGACCATCGTCGCGCTGGCCGTGCGGCTGGCCGACAAGCTGCGCGGCACCGCCTCCTGACGGGTGCACCGGAAGGCCCGCCGAGCTCGAAAGCTGCGGCGGGCCAGGGTTTTCCGGGACGCGGTTACTGCTTGGGCAGCGGGAGGTCGATGCCGCCGACGTCGGTGACCTTCCAGTCGCTCTTGGGATCGACGCTCACCGTGTAATAGATGGTGGTGAGGACGCCGTCCGGGTTCTGCGCATTGGTGGAGTTGACGTTCAGATAGACGTTCACCTTGTAGGCGCCGTTGTCGCGATTGGTGACCTGCGAGCTGAGCAGGGTGGGGCTCGAGGTCCACTTCAGCGGAACCAGGATCTCCTGCAGCTTCGAGGAGGTGGCGCCGAACTTGCTCGCCAGCGCCGGGGTGGTGTTGGACTCGAGGCGAGCGGTCCAGGCGTTGAAGTCGGAGAAGTTGAGGTTGGCCGCGCCCATGGCGTAGTCGGAGGCCACCTGCTCGGCGTGCTTGTCGTTCGCGGCCTGGGTATCGCGGTCCTTCAGGTCGCCGCGCGCGGACTGCCACAGCACGGTGACCGTCACCAGCGCGCCGATGAGCAGCACCGCGGCGACCGCGGTCACCAGGGTCGAGACCTTCAGCTGCACCGTCCTGCCCGGGGCCGGGTCCGGCGCCGGATCCAGGTCGGCCGGCTGCTTCGATTCGGTGTCCTGAGACATGGGTCTCCTCCTTGCTGGTACTGCTACTTCACGCCGACCTGCACGCGCACGGCACCGTCACCGGTGGACGCGAGTGCCTGCGAGATCAAGCTGCTGATATTGAGCTGAGGCCCGGCGGTGCGTGCCGCGTCGGCGAGCGGCTGCAATTGGGGCGCGAGGGTCTTCAATTCGGGTCCGGCCTGCTGCAGCCATTCGGTCAGCTTGGCCAGGAAGGGCGCCAATCCGTTGCCGGAGACATATTCCTGCGGCCCGGGGGCACGGTCGACCAGTCTACCGACGGCATTGATGAGCTCCGCGAGCGACTGCTCGAACTGCACGAATGCGGGCGCCGCGGCCGCTGTAGCCTCGCCCATACCATCGATATTCGAGGCCGCCGCCTGGAAGCTGTTGAGTAGCTGAGCAATCTTGGGTTCGCGGCTCATAATCGCCGCGGCCAGCAGATCACCGGCGCGGGTCAGGTTCGGCATGGCCGAATCCGTGTCGTGGAAGGCCGCTCCCAGCGTGCTCGCCAGCGAGGCCGCCACCTTCGGGTCGAGCTGGTTCATGACCTTGTTGAGCAGTCGCGACACCTCGGGAATGGACAGCGGCGACTTCACCGCGGCGGCGTCCAGGCGCTGGCCGTCCTTCAGATACGGCCCGCCCGCGGTGCGGGGCCGGAATTCCACGAACGGCTCGCCCAGCGCGGACAGCTGCTCGATGGTGACGTCACTGTCGGTGGGCAGCCTGCGGTCCCCATCGATGCGGAATCCCACCTCGACGCCGCGCGCGGTGGAGTCCACCGACGTGATCTTGCCGACCCGCATGCCGGTGAGCAGGATGGGCGAGCCCACGCTCAGCCCACCGGAATTCGCCATCACCATGGACCCGCCGGTGTAATGCGCGAATGGATCCGCCCGCACCACGCCGAAGGTCAGATAGCTCGCGCCCACCACGGTGACGGCCGCGATGCCGCCCAGCGACGCCAGCGAACCCCACTTCATCGCACCGCTCCGATCATGCGCAGCCCGGCCAGTATGTTGGTGACCTGATCGTCGCGGGACACCGAATCCGCCTGGACGCCGGTGATGTTCACCTTGGGCCCGTTCTCGACGAACGGAATCAGCTTGTCCCGCAGCAGCGAGGTCAGCAGCGACAGATTCGACGGCACCGACAGGTCCAGCGGCTGCCCCGAAAGTGCCAGCGGTGCAAAGGATTGCGTCACCGGATCCAGCGCGGTGGCCAGCGGAGCCAGCCACACCAGCGACTGCCCGAGCTGGCCGAGCACGGCGAAGATCTGGGTGACGCCCTCGATCGAGCCGGTGATCCCGGTCATGGCGTCCACCGACTCCTGGCTGAGCTCGTGGTCCAGGAAGTCCGCGCGATCGTGCAGCACCTGGGCGTTCACACCCAGACCGTCGAGCAGCTTGTCGACCTGGTCCAGATTGGCCGCCAGATCCACCGCGTTCCCGGCCGCGTTCTGCGCGATCCGCTTGGTCTCCTCGGGATCGCGGGGCAGCACCGCATTGAAATGGTTGATGATGTCCTGCAACTGATTCACCGCGCCGCCCTGGGTGAAGGCGGCCAGCGCGGCCATGGTGTCCTCGAGCTGCACCGGCGGGCGGGTGTGGTCCCGGGTGATGGTGCCGCCGTCCTTCAGCAACGACCCGAAACCGTCCGGCGGCGTGGTCAGCGCCAGATGGATATCACCCAGCACCGTGTTCTGCCGCAGCTCGGCCACCGCGGTGGCCGGCAGCTGCACCTTGGACGAGATGTCCGCGTCCACCACGACATAGCCGCCGCGCCCGCCCGCGTGCGCCGAATCCACCACGCGCACACCGCTGACCGAACCGACCTGCGCGCCATTGGCGATGACCTTGGCCTTGGCGGGCAGATTCAGCACATTGCCGAACTCGATGTGGATCCGATAGGTCGGGCCCGAAATCGTGGTCCCCGGTACCGGCACCGAGGACGGATCGAAGGCGCAGCCCCCCGCCCCGGCTGACAACCCGGCGGCCAGCACGGCGGCTCCGGCACGCCTGGCCATGGCCGCACGTCCCCGCGGACGCGTGTCGGAGCCTGCCCCCTGCGCAGGCTTCGACCATGCCGAGCTGCCCTCTCGCGCACCGGAACCAGGCCGGGTGGCGACGACGATCTCCCAGCGTCCGAACCTCATCGCGCACCTGCCATTCCGAGCACCAACGGGACCAGCGGGACGTTCACCATGCCGTTGGCGGCGTCGGTGCAGCTACCCGGGGTGACGGCATTGCCGGCGGCGCAGACCTCTTCGGCCTGCGGGGCCGGCAGGGCCGCGCGCGGAGAGCCGTAGGTGATGCCGTTGCCCATGATGTTCTGGGCCGCATTGGTCAGCACCGGCAGCTTCAGCATGACCTCGGAGAGCGAGCCGACATTGGCGCGCAGCAGGCGGACCAGCGGGAGGGTGTCGTCGAGGCCCCGCATGATGGGGTCGCCCGCGATGGTGACCAGATCATTGAGCATGGGCAGCACCTCACCGAGCCGGTCGATGAGTTGCGCGCCGGGACCGAGCAATTCGGTACTGGCATTCTCGAGGGCGGGAGCCAGCCGCAGCAGCATGGAGCGCAGGTCGCCCCAGTGCTGCTCGACCTTCACACCGACCGCGGCGAAGGCATCGAAGATGCCCGCCAGGTGCCCGATGTCGGCATCCGGCTGGGCCAGCGCCGAACCCAGCTTCTTGACGATCTCGTTGATCTGCGGGCCCGCGCCCTGGGTGGCCGAGTCCAGCGTGGACAGGCCGTGCGCCAGCGCATCCGGGGCCTGCGCCTGCTGCAGCTGCGAGGACAGATCGGCCAGCGCCGTCAGGGTCTCGGTAATGCTCTTGGGCGTCAGGGTTTTGGTGACGCATTGCGACGAATCCCAGTGCGCCAGATCCTTACCGCTGTTGAGTACTGCCAGATTACGGTCGGCCACAATGGAATCCGAGACGGTGGTGGCGGCGGCGTCCGCGTACACGGGATACTTCGCGTCGACCGAGAACGTCACCTTGACCTTGGTGCCGTCGGAATCGATGGAATCGACGGTGCCGACCGGGATTCCGCGCATGGTCACCTTGTTGCCCGCGTACAGACCGACGGCATCGGGCATCACGGCGCAGTAGGACACGGTCTTCTTCATCGGGTTGAACCACAGGAGGTACCCGACCACCGCCAGCAGCACGACCAGCACCGCGCCGGCGACCGACATGAACGCCTGGGATCCGAGCATCCGCTTGAACATCAGCAGTCCTTCCCCGGCACCGGAATGCACACCTGCGGCTGTGCCACGGGCTGCCGCGACAGCGTGACGGTCTGCTGTGACTGGTCGATCTGCCCGCCGCCGTCCGGAATCACCAGGTCCGACAGCTTCTTCTGCAGGTCCTGCGCGGCGGTCAGGGTCGGGGTGAATTTCTGGCCGAGTTGTTCGAGCCGGGTGATCGCGTCGGTCAGCTTGGGCTTCAGATCCGACCAGGTGGGTTCCACGCCGCCGAGCCGGCCGAGCACATCACTGAGCAGCCGGATGGCCTCGGCCATCTCAGCATGCTTGTCGTCGAGCACGGTGACCAGCAGGTTGGCATTGTCCATGAGCCGGCCCAGATCGGACTTCGCGCCGTCGTACATGCGCACGTACTCATCGGCCACGGCCACCGCGTTCGACACCTGGCTGCGCTGCTTGTCCAGCCCGTCCACATAGGTGTCGACCGTGGCCAGCGTGGTGCGCAGGGTGTCGGGCGAGCCGTCGATCGAATTGCCCAGTGCCGCAAGGTTCTTGTTCAGTGTCGAGCCGTCGATCTTGGCGAGCGGGGTGGCCGCGTCCTGGAAGGTCTCGATCAGGCTGTAGGGCAGGCGAACCCGGTCCGCCGGAATGGCCGCCGACCCCAGCGGCTTGCTCCCGGCCGGGAACACCGCCACATAGTGGCCGCCGACAATGGTCAGCATGCGAATGTCGAGGGAGGTCTGATCACCCAGGAACACATCGGATTTCACCGTGAAGCGCATGACGACCTTGTCCGGCTTCAACTCCAGCGACTTCACCTCGCCGACCGAGACGCCGGCGATGCGCACGTCGTCGCCCGCCTTCACCGACTGCGCCTCGGACAGTTCCGCGGTGTAGGTGTGCTTGCCGAACGGGATCACGTACAGCGCACCGGCGGCCGCCAGGCCCAGCACCACCAGCACCGCGCCGATGACGCCCTTGCGCAGGTGCCGCTTCTGCTTGGTGGCGTCGTCGACCACCCGATCATCACGTTTCATGCTGAACCCGCTCGAGAAGCGGGGCAATGTCATCCGTTGCATATCGCCACCTGCTGTCCCGACACGAGCACCCTGACCACCGCCGGTACATCGGCGGTTCCCTTGCTGCACACCGGCTTCCAGCCGCCTGGGCTGGCCGGCAGGGCCGCGTCGGCCGCGCCCAGCACCGCGGGCAGGCGGCCGAAGGCGTCCACCGCCTCCTTGGCGTCGGGGAAGATCTTGCGGATCAGCGCGTCCACATCGGAGCCGCTGTCGATCCCCAGCGAGCGCAGCAGATTGTCGATGGGCCGCAGCACCGAGGGCGCCGTGACCGCGAATTGCGCCAGGCCGCCGATGTTCTGCCGCAGCGCCTCGAAGATGTCGGAGAGCTGCTTCAGCAGCGGCACCAGGTGGTGCACGCGCCCGCCCAGCCGGTCCGACAGATCCGACATGTTGTGGATCAGCGTCGAGATCACCTGTTGCCGGTTGTCCACGTACGATGCCAGTTTGCCGATCGCGTCCATGGCCGGGCCGATCCCGCTGCCGTCACCCTCGATCAGGGCCACCATGCTGGCGCTGAACTGGTTGATGGCCTCCGGGGAAATGGTCTGCAGCACCGGCTTCAGGCCGTTGAACAGCTGAGTCACGTCGAAGGACGGGACGGTGTGGTCCTCGCCGATGCGGGCCCCCGCCGGAATCCGGATGCCCGGCTGCGGCTGCTGCTGTAGATCGATATACCGCTGCCCGGTCAGATTCTGGTAGCGGATGGCCAGCTTCGAGTTGTCGTAGACGGGTGCATCGGTCTTGACCGACAACTGGATCCGGGCCTTCGCGTCCTCGAGGCTGATCTGCTTCACCTTGCCGACCTGCACGCCGAACATGCGCACGTCGTCGCCGACCTTCAGGCCGTTGGCATCGGTGAAGATGGCATCGTGGGTCTCGGTCTTCCCCGACACCGGGCGCTGAATCGCGGTGAGCACCAACATGAGCACCACCACGATGACGCCCCCGAACAGGGCCAGCCGCCAGGCTGCGGCTTTCACATGTCCACCCGTCGCTCCACCACCGCCCCGGATGGAATCGCTGCGCGATGCACGCCTCATTTGGCCCCTCCCAGCAGCGGCACCGCGATGGCCGGCACGCCCTTCAGGTCGACCTCCACATTCAGCACCGGCCCCTGCCCGGTATCCGGCATGGCCGCGCGCAAACGCTCCAGCAGCAGGCGCAATTCGGCCGCGGACTGCTGCGGCTGCGGCACCATCTGGGCCAGCGCGGTCAGCACCGGCACCAGCATGTCGGTGGTACCGGAAAGCTGATTCCCGGCCTGGGTGAAGGTGGTCGCCAGCGCCGGCAGCAGCTGGCCGGTGACCGTCGCGACACCCTTGTCGTAGGCGGCGCGGTCGGTCTGGAGCCGCTGCATACTGCGGATCAGATCCACCACCTGCACGGTCGCGCCCGCGAACCGGCCGCCGCCGTCGAAGGCCGGGCCGAGGCTGCCGACCAGCTCCGACATCGGCATCTTCTGGTTATTGGTAACGGTGCGCTGCGCGGTGACGAGCGCCTGCGCCAGCGGCATGAGCGCCTGCGTGTCGGCCGCGGCCTGGGCGATCACCGACGCCATCTGAGGCGTGAGCACCGAACCGCCCACCTGCGAGGCGCTGCGCAGAATCGAGCCCATGGTGGCGTCGTAGACCGCGGCGGCCCGGTTGCCGGTGAAGTCCAGCACCGTGCCCGAGCGCAGCGGGGAACCGCCTGCGCCCTTGCGCAATTCGATTTCGCTGATGCCGAAGAGGTTGGCGGGCGCGTAATCCACCTGCAGGCTGTCGTCCAGCCCGAACAGCTTGGCATCGTCGAGCTGCAGCGAAATCTGCTGTGTCCCGTGCTGATCCGGCGCGATCTCGGTGACCTTGCCGATCACCACGCCATTGGCCCGCACATCGGTGCCGACCAGCACGCCGTCACCGATCTGCTCGGTGCGCAGTGAAATCGGCAGTCCGGCCTCGGTTTTCTGTGACCGGTACAGTGCCCAGCCCGCCACCACGGCCACCACCAGCGCCAGCGCGACGGTGCCGACCGTCATCGCCCGCTTGCGATCGACGGCCACACCCGGCATTCCGTAATTCGGCATCCCCTACCCCGTGAACGTAATCGCCGAGTTGAAGCCCCACAGGGACAGCGACAGCACCATGTCCATGGCCACGATGGCCACCGAACTCGCGCGCACCGCCTTACCCGAGGCGATGCCCACACCCTCCGGCCCGCCGGTCGCGAAAAAGCCGAAGTAGCAGTGGATCAGGATGACCACCACCGCGAACACGGCCACCTTGACCACCGCGGCGATCACGTCGAACCCGGACACAAACTGGAAGAAGTAATGGTCGTACACACCGGCCGAGGCCCCGTGCACCAGCGTGATCAGCCCACGGCAGGCCGCGTAGGACAGGATCAGCGCGATGAGGAAGGTCGGCACGATGGCGACCGCGCCCGCGAGCACACGGGTGGTCACCACGAAGGGAACCGAACGCAGACCGAGGGATTCGATGGCGTCGATCTCCTCGGAGATGCGCATCGACCCGATCTCGGCGGTCATGCGGCAGCCCGCCTGCGCGGCGAACCCGATGGCCGCCACGATCGGCGCCAGCTCACGGGTGGTGGCGTAGGCCGACACCAGGCCCGACACCGGGCCCATGCCCAGCATGTCCAGCGTGGTGAACGACTCCACCGCCACCGACGCGCCCATGACCAGGCCGAGCACGATCATCATCGGCACGGTCCCGCCACCCACGATGACCGAGCCGCGGCCCCAGGTCATATCCGAGATGGCCCGCATGGTCTCGCTGCGATACCGCCCGAGAGTCAACGGAATCGACGACAGCACCTGCCAGACGAAGGCCAGCGTGAAGCCCAGGTTCTCCACCCGGCGCAGGATCAGGCCACGGCGGCGATAGGCGCGCGCGGCCCAGCCCAGCCCCTTGGGCACGTAGGTTGCCGACATCAGGCCAGCCTCGTGGGCAGGAAGAGATCGGTGATCTGGGTGGCGACCAGGTTGACGGTCACGATCGATACCACTGACAGCACCACCGCGGCGTTCACGGCGTCGGCGACACCCCGCGGGCCGCCCTTCGCCTCGAGCCCGCGCTGGCAGGCGATGATCACCACGAGGAAGCCGAAGATCACGGCCTTCAACAGCGACACCCACACATCGGCGGTGGTGGTGAAGGATCCGAAGGTGGACCAGTACGAGCCCGGCGTCACGCCCTGCCCGCCGATGGCGACGCCGTAGCCGGCGAGCACGCCCACGAAGATGATGAGCACGTTCAGCAGCGGCGCGACGAAGACCATGGCCACCAGGCGCGGGATCACCAGCCGATGAATCGGGCTGATGCCCATGGTGTTCAGCGCGTCGATCTCCTCACGAATAGTGCGCGCGCCCAGATCCGCCGCCAGTGCCGCGGCGCCCGCACCGCCCAGCAGGAAGCCGGTGGCCAGCGGCGCGCCCTGTTTGATGACACCCAGGCCGCCGGTCGCGCCCAGCAGCGAATCCGCGCCCAGGGTGTGAATCAGATTGCCCACCTGGACCGAAACGATGACACCGAACGGAATCGCGATGAGCACGGCCGGAATCGCGGTCACGGTAATGAGCCGCCAGGCCTGGAGAATGGCTTCTTTCCATTGGAATTGGCGGCGCGCGATATCGGTGACGGTGCCGAACACAGCTTCCTCGGCAATTCCGACCGCGCGACCGAAGGTGCGCAGCGACGCCACCGAGGTGCTGGAGAAGTTGTCACGCACGATGCGCACGGCGGACCGACTCTGGACGGCCCGGGTCATCGCAGGACTGCTTCTTCGAGACGCCGGAACCGACGTGTGGTGGCGAGCTTCAAATTTCTTCTCCGTGATCGGCAACACTGCCTGCCATCAAAGCTAATGGTTACGCAGAGTTACAACAAATCGGTTGAGATGTGATCGGAACCTCTAAGTTACCTACCGGTACATCCGCTGTCGGTCCCGGTCAGCGGGACGAATAGCCATGTGACCTGCAGTTCTAGAACGTGTTATCAGAGCGGATCGGCTATGACCCCGGGGCTGAGCGCGCCTCGGGCGAACCCTCGGCGAGGCAGTTCCGAGGCCCTCGGCCATACCTGAAGCCGAATTGAGTGATCTTGCAGCAACCCCCGATTTCACATCGAACCCACGCGTAACCCGGACAGTGCGTGTTCACTGTCGCTGTGGACAACACGGTGTCGGCGGTCCTGCACACGATCGAAGCCGGCGACTGGGCGGAATTCGCGAAACTGGTGCACCCCTATGTGCATTGGACCGAGGACGGCGTCACCACCCGCGGACGAACCCGCGTCATGGCGCTGCTGTCCCGGCACGATGCCACCAATCCCGCGACGACCTATGAGCTGCGCGACGGCCAGATCTATCGCTGGAATTCCTGATTACGGGCTGACCGCCAGAAAAACGAAGGCCGAGAACAACACCAGGTGCACACAGCCCTGGAGCAGCGTCGCGCGTCCGGGCACCACGGTGAGCGCGCCGACCACCACGGTCAGCGCCAGCAGCACCATCTGGGTCGCGCCCAGGCCGAGCTCGAGCGGGCCCTCGATCCACACCGAGGCGAGCGCGATGGCCGGAATGGTCAGGCCGATACTGGCCATGGCCGAACCCAGCGCGAGATTCAGCGAGATCTGCACCCGGTCGCGGCGCGCAGTACGCACGGCCGCAATGGTTTCGGGCAGCAGCACCAGCATCGCGATCACCACGCCGACCGCGGACTGCGGCAGCCCGGCCGCGGCGATACCGGATTCGATATTCGGCGTATCCACCTTCGCCATCCCGACCACGCAGATCAAGGCAACCAGCAGCAAACCCAGACTCAGCAGCGCCTGCCCGCGGGTGGGCGGCTCCTCGTGTTCATCGTCTACGGCAGCGACCCCCTCGACGGGCAGGAAGTCGTCGGGATGCCGGACCGTCTGCACCATGACGAAGACGCCGTAGAGGACCAGCGACGCCACGGCGGCGAAGGCCAGCTGCGAGGCCGAGAACACCGGGCCGGGTTCGCTGGTGGTGAAGGTCGGCAGCACGAGACTCAGCGTCGCGAGCGTCGCGACCGTGGCCAGCGCCGCGCCGGTGCCCTCGGCATTGAAGACCGCCACCCGCCGCCGCAGCGCGCCCACCAGCAGCGAGAGGCCGAAAATGCCGTTGCACGTGATCATTACGGCGGCGAAGACGGTGTCGCGGGCCAGCGAGGCGGACTTCTCCGGACTGGACACCATGAGCGTGACGATCAGCCCGACCTCGATGATGGTCACCGCCACCGCCAGGATCAGCGATCCGAACGGCTCACCCACCCGGTGCGCGACCGTCTCCGCATGGTGTACCGCGGCCAGCACCGCGCCGATCAGCACGGCTCCCACCAGCACCGCCGGGACCGGGCTCAGCTCCCGGCCCCAGGCCACCGCCAGCACCGCGGCGCCCAGCGCCGGGAGGATGGCCGACCAGTACCGCTTGCCGAAACCCACCATGACCCCATCGTTGCAGCAAACCGTCCGCACACCACGCAAATGGGAGCGATGCCTCCCCCGAACGCGTTACCGCATGAGTGGGTCCCGGTGAATTAGGCTGCCCACGTGGACAACACCGGAGCCGGAGCCGCGGACGCCGCGCTACCGCACCCGCACGAGCCGCACGACGAGAGCCTCGCCTCCCGCCTCAACTGGTTGCGGGCCGGCGTGCTGGGCGCCAATGACGGCATCGTCTCCACCGCCGGTCTGGTGGTCGGTGTGGCCGCCGCCTCCACCGACTCCAGCGCCATCCTCACCGCCGGCGTCGCGGGCCTGGCCGCCGGCGCCCTCTCCATGGCGGTCGGCGAATACGTCTCGGTCAGCACCCAGCGCGACTCCGAGCGCGCCCTGCTGTCCAAGGAGAAGCGGGAGCTGGCCGAGGAGCCGGAATACGAACTGGCCGAACTGACCCAGATCTACCGGGCCAAGGGCCTGTCCGCCGAGACCGCCCGCCAGGTGGCCCAGGAACTCACCGCGCACGACGCCTTCGCCGCCCACGCCGAGGCCGAATTGGGTTTGGACCCACACGCTCTCACCAATCCGTGGCATGCCGCGCTGTCGTCGGCCGTCTCCTTCACCATCGGCGCCATCCTGCCGGTCCTGGCCATCCTGCTGCCCCCGACCCAGTGGCGCATCCCCGTCTGTTTCGCCGCCGTGCTGGTGGCGCTGGCCCTGACCGGGTCGGTGAGCGCCCGGTTCGGTGGCAGCAATCCGCGCCGAGCCGTGCTCCGGGTGGTCATCGGCGGTGCGCTGGCCATGGCCGTCACCTACGGAATCGGCCAGCTGGCAGGGGTTTCCGGACTCTAGTCGGAGGGTTGGCCCGAATCCTCCGGCGGCGCGGGCGGATTCACCGGCCCGCCACCCGGGCCCACCAGCGCCGGGATATCCACCGGATGCGGCGCGACGGGCGCCGGAATCACCACCGGTGGAGCCGGATCCGGGGCCGGTCCCGGAACGGACGGAACCTGTTCGGCAGGAGCGACATTGGGCGGATGCGGAGCGGGCGCGACATTGGGCGGGTGCGGAGCGGGCGCGAAACGGTCGTGACGCGGGCGGGGGACATTCACGATCGAGGTGTCGGCGATCGGGCGATCACCGGACGAGGTGAGCCATATGCCCGCCCCGACAGCCATCGCCAGGAGGACGGCGGCCAGGACCACACGGCCCAGCCGCCGGGGGTCGATATCACCTTGGTCGCGCCGGATCTCGTCTGCCGTGCCGAGCATGGCTGTCCTCCTTCGGATTCCGGGCCGCGACAACTAGGGAGCGGGCGGCGGGGGCGGGGGTGGCACCAGGAACGGGAGGATCGGGGCCAGAATGTCCGGCAGTGCGGGGGCGGGTGGCGGGGCCGCCGGCGCGGGAGCGGGTGCGGGCGGCTCGGGAGCCACCTCGACCGGCGCGGGCGGAGGGACGTATTGCTGAGTTTGCGGGGCGGTTTGCTGAGTTTGCGGGACGGTGGAGGGCGCCGGGGCGGGCGCGGGATTCGGCGCTGCCGCCGGGGCGGGCGATGGTGGTGCCGGGGCCGTCGAGGTGGCGGGCGAGGGCGCCTGGGGCTGCGCCTTGACGGACTCCGGGGCGGTGGACGTGGAAGCCGGTGGGGTGTCCGGTGTTTCGGCGCCACCGGGTCTGTCGAGGGCGGCCCACAGGGTGCCGCCGATGAAGGCGAAGATCACGCTGATCGAAAGGACCAGTAGGCCGGCGAGCACCCAGAAGGGCATCGCCCCCGCCGCGGTCAGACCTGGGGTCCCGTCATTCGATGCGGCGGGCTCCTCCCCCGCCGTATCGGGTCTCTCGCGTACCGCGCCCACCGCCACCGGGGAACTCCTTCGGCTCGAAGCACACGCCCGTAGATCCGAAATGCCTCTCCTTCAAGGCACGGTACACAGATTTGCTGACTATCTGAACCGGCTACACGGTAAGGAAATAGTTCCAGGTGGATATCTATCCGAACTGATTGCCAGTAAGTTGCTGTTAATCCAGGGTGAGCACCACCTTGCCGAACGGGTCACCGGTCTCGAAGTATTCGAACGCCTCGACCGCCCGCTCGAACGGATACACCCGATCGATCACCGGCCGCATGCCGTGCTCGGCCATGGTGCGGTTCATGAACTCCAGATCCGCCCGGCTGCCCACCGCGATGCGGCGCAGGCCGACATACTTGCCGCCCAGCGGATCGGCGGGCAGCTGCCCCGGTTCGGCCGGAAAGGCCCCGATCAGCGCGACCTGGCCGTTGTAGGCCGTGGCCGCAAGGGATTTCGCCAGCGTCCGCTTGCCCACCGCCTCCACCACGAGCTGCACGCCCAGGCCGTCGGTGAGCTCCAGCACCACCCGCTCCCAGTCCGGGGTCGCGGTCCGGTCCACCACCTCGTCCGCGCCCAGCTTGCGCAGGCGCTCGCCCTTCTCCCGCGACGAGGTGAGGGAGATGACCTGCGCGCCCAACATTTTCGCGTGCTGCACCGCGAACAGCCCGACCGGACCGGACCCGACGGTCAGCACGGTGTCGGAGGGCCCGACGGGCACCGGCTTGGTCACCGCGGCCCAGGCCACCAGACCCGCGCAGGTGAGGGCGGCAGCTTCCGAGTCGGTCAGATACGGCGGCACCTGCACCACCGAGTCCTCTTCCAGCAGCACATAGGTCGCGAGCCAGCCGTCATGGGTCGCGCCGTACTGCTCATTGCTCAGCGCCCGGGTCTGCGGGCCGTCGTTCCAGGCGACGAAGTAGGTGCTCATCACCCGGTCCCCCAGCGCCGCGCGGGTCACGCCCGCACCCAGGCCGATCACCTCACCGACGCCGTCGACCAGCGGCACCACGCCCGGCCGGGCCGGCACCGGGTAGGTGCCCTCCATCAGCATGATGTCGCGCCGGTTCAGGGAGGCGGCACGCACCCGCACCACCACCTGGTGCGGTCCGGGGATCGGCGCCGCCTGCACCGCGGTACTCAATCCGGCCGTGCCGCGCAGCGGATCCAGGTGGTACGCAACACCATTCGTGTTCTGCTCGTATCCATCACTCATGGCCCCGAGTCTGTGCCGCGCCGGCTGTCACCGCGATTCCCTACAGGGAATGATCGAGGCCCGGTTCCCCGGCCGTGTGACGATTCCCTGGAGGGAATCGCGATACGACACCACCCCGAACACAGTGGAGGTATGACGACCATGGCCCCGGCGACGACCACACCGTTCGCACAGCAGCTCCGCGGCTGGCGGACACGGCGGCGGTTGAGTCAGCTCGATCTGGCCATCGCCGCCGAGACCAGCCAGCGGTATCTGAGCTTCCTGGAGCAGGGACGCTCGCAGCCGGGGCGGATCATGGTGGTCCGCCTGGCCGAGGTGCTGGGGCTGTCGCTGCGGGAGCGCAACGCAATGCTGCTGGCGGCTGGCTATGCGCCGATCTTTCCCGAATCCTCGCTGGACGCACCGGAACTCGACGCGGTCCGGCATGCGCTCGACACCATCCTGCAGGGACATCTGCCGTATCCGGCCGTGGTGACCCGGCCGTTCGGCGTACTGGTGGCGGCCAATCCCGGATTCGAGCTGCTGACCGAGGGCTGCGCGCCGGAGCTGCTGGAGCCCCCGATCAATGTGCTGCGGCTGGCCCTGCATCCGGACGGGCTGGCCCGGCGGGTGGAGAACCTGCCGGAGTGGGGGCGGCATGTCACCGACAGCCTCCGCAATCGCGCGGGCCGCAGCCCGGATCCCTGTCTGGACGCGCTCATCGCCGAACTCGACGGCTATCTGCCGCCGGTGGAGCCGGGCCCGGGGCATCTGGGTTTCGCGGTGCCGCTGCGGCTGCGGTCCGAGGCGGGCGAGCTGCGGCTCATCACCACTGTCACCTCGTTCGCGACGGCCACCGATATCACCCTGTCCGAGCTGCACCTCGAGGCGTTCCTGCCCGCCGACGAGGCCACCTCCGACCACCTGCGCGCCCGCTTCGCCCGCGCTTAGATGCCGATCGGAGCACGATTCCGGCCGAATACTTGTCGCCGAATACTCGTAGACGTATATTCGTAGACGAGTAAGGAGGTGCCGGATGGCTCGCAAGCGCAAGGTCGCCAATCTGATGGGGCTGGCGGTGCTGTCCGCCGTCGTCGTCAAACCCATGCATCGATACGAAATCGCCGCGCAGTTGCGGGCATGGGGCAAGGACAACGACATGAGCGTCAAGTGGGGCTCGCTCTACACGGTCGTGGACAACCTCACCAAGCACGGCTTCGTCGAGATCGCCGGCAGTGAACGCGACGGCGCCCGGCCGGAACGGACCATCTACCGGATCACCGATGCCGGGCGCGCCGAACTCACCGACTGGACCAGGGAACTCATCGCCGACCCCGAGCACGAGAAACGCCGCTTCATGGCCGGGCTGTCCGTTGCCTCGGTGCTGCCGCCCGACGAGGTCGTCGACCTGCTCACCCAGCGAATCACCAAGCTGGACGGCACCATTGCCGAATCCCGCGCCCAATTGGCAGCCCTGGACGGCACCGTGCCGCGGCTGTTCCTGATCGAAGACGACTACGAGCTGGCCATGCTGGCGGCGGAGTCCGAATGGGCACGCGCACTGCGCGATTCGCTCGCCGACGGCAGCTTCCCGGACGTGGAGGGCTGGCGGGCCTGGCATCGCTACGGCGCCATGCCCGCCGACATCGCCGAGCCGCCGGAAGGGGGAGCCGACACACCGCAGTCCCAGCACGACTGATCCATATGGACCGGGCCCCGGCGAGGGTGCTGCAACACCGCCGCCGAAGCCCGGGAACACACCGTCTCGAACCGCGTCCGTGCAGGCGAACCCGGCGCCGAGTTTGGCAACTACAGGATAACTGGGTTCTCCACGCGCGGGACGGTTCGGGGTTTTCGATACCCTGCGAACACTTCTCGGGAGAGAACCATGTCCATTCGTTCCGCACTCGTCATCGGTGGCGGCATCTCCGGCCCCGTCACCGCCGCCGCGCTCCACCTGTCCGGAATCGACGTCACCGTCTTCGAGGGCTACCCGGGTCCCGCCTACGGCATCGGCTCCAACCTGGCACTCGCGCCCAATGGCGTGGCCGCGCTGGACATCGTCGGGGCGGGCGACGCGGTGCGCGCCCTCGCGATACCCATCAGCCGGTCCTCGATGTCGGTCAACGGCAAGCGATTCGAACTGCCCGGCATGACCGATATCGAGCCGCTGCGGGTGATCGACCGCGCCGACCTGCACCGGGTACTGCACGACAATGCCGTCGCCGCCGGGGTGCGCTTCGAGTACGACAAGCGGCTCATCGAGGTGGAGGAGCACGCGGGCGGGGTGACCGCCATCTTCGCCGACGGCAGCAGCGCGACCGCGGATGTCCTCATCGGCGCGGACGGAATCCGCTCCACCGTGCGCACCCTGGTCGATCCGAAAGCCCCCGGACCGACGTACCTGCGCATGCTCAGCTTCGGCGCGTACACCGACTGCCCGATCGACCTGGAGCCGGGCATGATGACCTTCGCCTTCGGACGGCGCGCCTACTACCTGTACTGGGCCATGCCCGACGGGCGGGTCTCGTGGGGCGCGAATCTGCCCAGCGAGCAATACTATTCGCTCACCGAGGCCCGGACCGTCCCCGCCGAGCAGTGGCTGCGCACGCTGCGCGAGACCTACGCCGGGGAGGATCCGGGCGAACAACTGGCCCGCAGCACCACCCCGGCGCAGCTCGCCGTGATCGGCGCGCTGCACATCATGCCGCCGGTACCGCACTGGTACCGGGGCCGGCTGGTGATCACCGGCGACGCCATCCACGCGCCCAGCAACACCTCCGGGCAGGGGGCCTCGCTGGCCATCGAGAGCGCGATCGAGCTGGCCCGGTGCCTGCGCGATATCGACGATCCGGCACGGGCTTTCGCCACCTACGAGGCGCTGCGGCGGCCGCGGGTGGAGGGCGTCGCGGCCCGCGTCGCCCGGATGAACCAGACCAAGGCCGCCGGGCCCATCGCACGCAAGGCCATGCAGCTGATGATGCCGCTGCTGTTCAAGCGGATGGATCCGGAGAAGATGCTGGGCGGCGAGCAGCGATTCCGGATCGACTGGGACGCCACCGTGCGGCCCGCCACCTTATCCGTCTGACGCCCGAAAGCACGACGCCCCGCCGCGAATTCCGCGGCGGGGCGTCGTGACCGTCAGTGCACCGGCAGGACATCCGGGCGGTCGGCCTCGTCGAGCAGTTTGGTGGCGATATTGTCGATGGCCTGATCAAGCAGAACCCGATCGGCGGCATCGGTGGAATCCCAACCGGTGAGCTGGGTTTCGAGCCAGCGCTTCCACGCGTCCCGCACCCGGTCCACCTCCTGCACGCCCTTGTCGGTCAGTGCGAGCTCGTCACCGTCACGGCGCAGCAGACCCTCGCGTTCGGCCTTGTCGTACACCGGGCCGATCAATTCCGCTGGGATCCAATGGGTTCGGGCGATGTCGTCGATCGTCGCCGTCCCGCGCAGGCGGTTGTACATGCGCACCTGCTCCAGCGCCCAGGCCTCGTCGCGGCCCAGCGAACTGCCCGCCGCCGCCAGGATTCCCGCGTCCGGCACGGCATTGTCGCGCTGCTTGCTCAGCACCCGCGCGACGCACCGCTCGAGCTGCACCAATCGGTCGGCGGAGTCCGGCACCGAGAACTGTTCCCCCACATCGGTGGCTTCGGCCCGCGCGCTGTCGCGGAGTGTCACCTGCTTCAGGAAGAACGCCACCACGAAACCGAGCAGCGCCACCGGCACCACCCAGCGAAAGACGAAGTCGATGGAGTCCGCGTAGGCGTGAATGATGGGCGCGGACTGCCGTTTCGGCAGATCCCGCAGCGCCGCCGGATTCTGCGCCACCTGCGGCGGGACCCGCGCCTCGATCAGCGCCGCCTCCAGATTCGGGCGCAGCCTGTTCGAGTACAGGGTGCCGAACACGGTGGTGCCGAACGCGCTGCCGATGGTGCGGAAGAAGGTGACGCCGGAGGTGGCGGTCCCCAGATCCGAGTACGGGACGCTGCTCTGGACGGCGATGGTCAGCACCTGCATGGCCAGACCGACACCCAGGCCCAGGATCAGCATGTACACCGACATGACCCAGAAGCTGGTGTTCGCCCCCATCGTCGACATCAGGTACAGACCCAGCGCCATCACCGCGCAGCCGATGATCGGGAAAGCCTTGTAGTGCCCCGTCTTTCCGACGATATTGCCGGACAGGATCGACGTGAAGAACAACCCGACCACCAGCGGCAGCGTGCGCACCCCGGACGCGGTCGCCGAAACACCCTGCACGTATTGCAGATACGCGGGCAGGTACGTCAAGGCGCCCAGCAGCGCGAAGCCGACGATGAAACTCAGGATCGAGCACACCGTGAACACATTGCTGCGGAACAGGTGCATGGGCAGCATGGGTTCGGGCGCGCGGAACTCCGCGGCCACGAAGGTCGCCATGAGCGCCACCGCGGCCGCGAACAAGCCGATGATGGTGGGCGAGCCCCACGCGTATTCCTGCCCGCCCCACTCCAATCCGAGGATCAGGCAGGTGACGCCGACCGCGATCAGCGCGATGCCGAGATAGTCCACGATCGGTTTGACGACCGCCCTGGTCATCGGAATGGTGCGGGCCGCCAGCGCGATCATGACGATGGCGAGGGGGACATTCACGTAGAAACACCAGCGCCAGCTCAGGTGGTCGGTGAACAGCCCGCCCAGCGTCGGCCCGATGACGGTGGTGATACCGAAGACCGCGCCCAGCGCGCCCTGGTACTTGCCGCGTTCACGCAGCGGGATGACATCGGCGATGAGAGCCATCGACGTGACCATGAGCCCACCCGCGCCCAGCCCCTGCACCGCGCGCGCCACGATGAGCAGCGTCATGCCGTTCGCGAGCCCGGCGACCATCGAGCCGATGATGAAGACGGCGCCGCTGATCTGGAACACCAGCTTGCGGCCGAACAGGTCGCCGAACTTGCCGGACAGGGCGGTCGCGATGGCCTCGGCCACCAGATAGGAGGTGACCACCCAGGCCATGTGCCCGGCCCCGCCCAGGTCCGCGACGATGGTCGGCAGGGCGGTGGAGACGATGGTGGAATCCAACGCGGCCATGAGCATGCCGAGCGCCACGGTTCCGAAGATGACATTTCTGCGGGCCCGGCTCAGCGGACGGGGCGGAGCAGGCTTCTCGGCGGTGGCGCTGGCACCGGTCATCGGGTCAGTATGTGCCGCTCACCAGCCACTCTGTGGCAACGACACGGCACCCCGGTCATTCCGACAGACCGACCGATCAGTTCGTGTGCGGCACCGGTCAGTTCGCGCGCACCGCGTACCCGCCGAGCGCGGGCTCGAGGGTCCCGAAGGCCGCGGCCACCTGCCCGCCCAGCACCGCGGCGATGGCGTCGTTCGACTCCCCCGCGACCGTGCGCCGCAGCACCTCCTCGAACAGGGTGCGATGCACGCCACCCAGCAGCGCGGCCGCGATCCGGGCCGTGAAATCATCTGCGGCACAACCGGTTTCTCCCGCCAGCACCTCGGCGAGCCGGCGCTCCCGATCCTCGTGGAACTCCCGCAACCGCGCCACCAGCGCGGGGCTGCCGGTGATCAGGGCGGCGAAGTCCGGCCCGGAGAATCCGGCGAGCACGGCATCCTTGTCCGCGACCGCCGCCAGATATGCCCGCCGCAGCGCGGCCAGCGCCGACTCGCCGGCCCGCCGCTCGCGCACCGTGACCGCCGGGCCCGCGACGAAGACCTCGTGAATATCCAGCACCAGGTCTTCCTTGCGCGGGAAGTAGTTGGTCACGGTCATCTTGGCGACCTCGGCCGCCTCGGCGATCTCGGCGATGGTGACATTGTCGTAGCCGCGGTCCAGGAACAGCCGGGTGGCTGTGTTCGAGATGTTCTGCCTGGTCTGCAGCTTCTTGCGCTCGCGCAGCCCGAGCGGCGCGGCGGCGGACGAGGATGCCATCGAATCATTATCATCACTATTTTATGACTGTCACAAGTTCATCCTCGCCCCGAGGGCTATCGCCGTAACTTACTCTGAAGTAAGGTCGAACAAACGACTCGAATTGTGAGGTCAGCAGCCATGGCATGGAAGCCAAGCGAAATCCAGGACCAGACCGGACGCACCTTCGTGATCACCGGCGCCAACGGCGGCCTCGGCGAACAGACCACCAAGGTGCTCGCGGGCAAGGGCGCCACCGTCATCATGGCCTGCCGCAATGCCGCCAAGGCCCAGGAGGTGGCCGACCGCATCGAGGGTGACGTGCGGGTGGCGAGCCTGGACCTGGCCAGCCTCGACTCGGTGCGGCAATTCGCCGAGGGCACGGGCGAATTCGACGTGCTCATCAATAACGCCGGCCTGATGAACATCCCGTTCTCCCGCACCAAGGACGGCTTCGAAACCCAGTGGGGCGTCAACCATCTCGGCCACTTCGCCCTGACCGGGCTGCTGCTGGACCGGATCGGCGACCGGGTGGTCACCCTGGCCTCCATCGCCCACAAGCAGACGCCCAAGCTGTGGATCGACGACCTCAACTACGAGCACCGTCGCTACCAGCGCAATCTCGCCTATGCGCAGGCCAAGCTCTCGAACCTGATGTTCGCCCGCGAACTGCAGCGCCGGCTGACCGAGGCCGGTTCGGCCAAACGCTCCTACGCGGTGCACCCGGGCGTCTCGGCGACCGACCTGTTCGCCCACACCGAAACCGCCCTCGACAAAATCTCGAAGCCGTTCATCCGGATCGTCGGCCAGTCCCCGTACCACGCGGCCTACTCCTCGCTGTTCGCCGCGACCAAGACCGACGCCGACCCGACCATCTACTGGGGTCCCACCCGCTGGTTCGGCAGCCAGGGCCCGGTCGAGCCCTCGCCGTCCAGCAAGATCTCGCAGGATCCGGAACTGCTGCGCCGGCTCTGGACCGAGTCCGAACGTCTGACCGGGGTCACCTACAAGTTCTGAGTCTCGCGCCCGGGGCCCGTCGCATCATCCGGTGCGACGGGCCCCGCTGTTACCCACCTCCTACTACGCAGTGCGTAGTCCCCAGGTACCGTGGAGTGCGTGCCCGCTCCCCATCGCCGCCCGGCCCTGATCGTGTTCGTGGTCGTGGCGTTCGCGGCGTGCCTGGGGCTGGGCTATTGGCAGTGGACCCGATTCGAGTCCGGCGGCGGCACCTATCAGAATCTCGGTTACGCGCTGCAATGGCCGTTGTTCGCGGGATTCGTGGTGTGGGCCTACGTCCGATTCGTGCGCCTGGAACAGGAAACCGAGCAGGACGGCGCTCCGGTGTCCGAACCGGCCACCGTGTCCACGCCGACCAGCGCCCCCGCCGACCGGCCGCGCCGGCCGAAACCCGAGGCGCAGCGCGAAATCCCGGCGGGCTTGCTGCCGGAGCGCCCCACAGCCGCCCGGGACGAGGATCCCGAGCTCGCCGAATACAACAGGTACCTGGCCGATCTGCACGCCCGCGACATGGACGACAAGGTCCGTGACGCCGGTCTGCACCACACCGAGAGGAGCGCCGGTTGAGCACCCGCGACAACTCCGCACCATCCCCCGTCGCCGGTGACACCACGCTGGCACCCCGCCCGCTCGGCGCCGCCGCGCCTGCGAAGATCCGCGGCGCGCTGACCCGCTACCGGGCCCTGGCCTATATCACCGGTGTCTGGCTGCTGGTGCTGTGCGGTGAGATGGTCTACAAGTACCTCATCCTCGACGACAGCAGCACCGCCCCGCACTGGCTGTTCTATATCGGCCAGGTGCACGGCATCTTCTACATGATCTACCTGGTCTTCACCATCGACCTCGGCATCAAGGCCCGTTGGAAGCCCGCCACCACGGCCCTGACCTGCCTCGCGGGCACGATCCCGTTCCTGTCCTTCGTCTTCGAGCATTACCGCACCCGCGAGGTGAGGGCTCTCACCGCCTCTCCGGGACTCTAGCGGGGGCTCGGGAGCCGTTGACTGTCGCGCACCCGTGCCGGCGGTCGGGTGCCGAAACTATCTTTGGCGTGCCCGGGTAATTACCCCGAACGGCACGAGATCACTTGCCGGCCTCTCGATCGAGCTGTACGCGAACGACCGAAAGGGGTTCGGGACCAAGTCCCGAACCCCTTTCGCGTCTACCGGAATTCAGTTGCCGGCGAGGGCCGCCAGCGCCGGGAGGAGCTGACGCAGGGCGCGGCCGCGGTGCGAGGCGGCGTCCTTCTCGGCCGGGGTGAGCTGGGCGGCGGAGACGTCGCCGCCGTCCGGGAAGAACAGCGGGTCGTAGCCGAAACCGCCGTCGCCCACCGGCTTCCGGCCGATCACGCCCGGCCATTCGCCACGCACGACCTCCTCGACGCCGTCGGCGACCAGGGCGCAGGCGGAGACGAAGCGGGCCCCCCGGCGCTCGTCGGGGACGTCGCCGAGCTGGGCCAGCAGCAAGGTGTTGTTGGCCCCGTCATTGCCGTGGATGCCGGACCAGCGCGCCGACAGCACGCCGGGCATGCCGTTGAGCGCATCCACCTCGAGACCGGAATCGTCTGCGACGCAGGGCAATCCGGTGGCGGCGAAACCGTCGCGGGCCTTGGCGACGGCATTGCCCTCGAAGGCGGCGGCGGTCTCGGGGGCCTCATCGTAGGGCGGCACGTCGTTCAGCCCGACGATCTCGATGCCCACGATGCCGGCCTCATCCAGGATGCGGCGCAGCTCGTTCAGCTTCTTGGCATTGCGGCTGGCGACCAGGACGCGGCGGGTCATCGCTTCTTGGACTCCCCGGGCTCCGGCAGCACGCCCGGGTACGGCAGCGCGAGCGCTGCCTTCTGCACCACGAACAGCTGCTCACAGCCCGCCAGCGCGGAATCGAGCAGTTTGTCGAGGGTGGAGCGCGGGAAGGTGGCGCCCTCGCCCGTGCCCTGGATCTCGACCAGGGTACCGGTGTCGGTGGCGACCACGTTCATGTCGACCTCGGCGCGCGAATCCTCCTCGTACGGCAGGTCGAGGCGCACCCGGCCGTCGACCACGCCGACGCTCACCGCGGCGATGGCGCAGGAGATCGGTTGCGGGTCGGTCAGTTTCCCGGCAGCGCCCAGATAGGTGATGGCGTCCGAGAGCGCGACATACGCGCCGGTGATGGCGGCGGTGCGGGTGCCGCCATCGGCCTGCAGCACATCACAGTCCACCGCGATGGTGTTCTCGCCGATGGCCGACAGGTCGATGCAGGCGCGCAGCGAACGGCCGATCAGCCGCGAGATCTCCTGGGTGCGGCCACCGACCTTGCCCTTCACCGACTCTCGTCCCGAGCGGGTGTGCGTCGCGGCGGGCAGCATGGCGTATTCGGCCGTCAGCCAGCCCAATCCCGACTCGCGCCGCCACGGCGGCACCCCGTCGGTGACGCTCGCGGTGCACATCACCCGCGTCTGCCCGAACTCCACCAGCACGGACCCCGCTGGGTGCGTGGTGAAGCCGCGGGTGATCCGTACGTCGCGGAGTTCGTCATCCGCCCTGCCATCGGCTCGTTTCGACACGGCCCACAGCCTAACGGCCCGTGATGCGTCGCCGCTCGCGCCCCGCTGAACGATGTCGGGCGCGGGCGCGCGATCAGATGTCGAAGACCTCGCCAGGGGAGACCGCGTGCACGGGACCGTTGAAAACCGCCTTGGCTTCGGCGATGACGTCCTCGCGGGAGGTCCACGGGGGAATGTGGGTGAGGAGAAGTTCGCCGACACCGGCCTGGGCGGCGATCAGGCCCGCCTCATGGCCGGAGAGGTGGATACCCGGCGGGCGGTTGGCCGGGTCGTGGGTCCAGGAGGCCTCGGCGAGCAGAACGTCTGCGCCGCTGGCCAACTCGAAGACCTCGTCGCACAGGGCGGTGTCGCCGGTGTAGACGAGGGTGCGGCCGGCGGCGGTGGAGATGCGCAGGCCGTAGGACTCCGGCGGGTGGCACATGCGGCGAGCCTCGACGGTGTGGCCGGGGCCGAACGGCGCCGGGACGCCCGCCTGCCAGACCCGCATGTCGATCACGTCGGACCAGTCGTCGGTCTCGCCGCCGATCTCCGCGGAGGCGTTGCCGATTCGCAGCGCGGTGTCGGTGGGGCCGTAGACGACGGCCTTACCCGTGGGCGGATTGGGGTGGTAGCGACGCCACACCAGCAGGCCCGGCAAATCCAGGCAGTGGTCGGCATGCAGGTGGGTCAGGAAGATGTCGACCTCACCCGGATCCAGGTGACGCTGCAGGGCGCCGAGTACCCCGGGGCCGAAATCGATGACGGTCGGTGTCATATCCGGGCCGGTCAGCAGGTAACCCGACGCCGGGGAATCCGGGCCGGACACGCTGCCCGAGCACCCGAGGACGGTGAGGCGCATTCCCCCATGCTGCCACGCTGCATTCTCACTCAAGGAGGGATCCCCCAAATCGCCGGCCGCGTCCAGCGTCACCCCTGCGACGCGAGACGGCCGGCGTCAGTCCCGCGACGATGACGACGTTCATTCCCAGAGAGTACCCATCCGGCAACCACTCCACCTATCGCCCCGAAAAGATGCCCTTGCCAAGAGATTTCCGGGTTGCTGGGCAGGACGCCCCACAGGATCGAGCCGTAACACACCGCCACCACCACTCCGACAGCGATCTGCAACACATTTCGCGAGAACCAGCCCCAGCAGATCAGATATGTGAGCCAGCCGAACACCAGCACCGAGGCGCCGACCGACACGCTGTGCGGCGGCGCCGTGAACCACTGGCCAACCCCGGCGATCACCCAGATGATGGCCGTCGCCGTCAGCCCCCGCCCGATTCCGGTCAGCAGGGTGAGCAGCCCGAGCACGATCACCGGCAGGGTGTTCCCGAACAGATGCCCCCAATTGGCATGCAGCACAGGCGCGAACAGAATGCCGGCCAGCCCGTCCTCGCTACGCGGCTTCACCCCCGCCTGATCGAGCTCGTTGTTCGTGAGGCTGTTGACCCCCTCCACGGTATATAGCAACGCCGTGAATCCCAGGGTCAGCGCAATGGCGCGCTGCCACAGCAACTTCAGAGCACCATTCCCGCCCGACCCGCCCGCCGGCTTCGCCAGCTGCCCCCGCAACCGCCCGATCCGATCCGGATCGAACGACGCGCCCATCCCGCTCCCGCCGCTCATAGCAAGACCTCCTAGCCGCCCTGCCCCGAGCCTACCGCCGCGATATGCCCGGCCGCCTCGGGGAATTCCCCGATCCGCGAACCACATATCAGCCTGCTCTTATGCCGCGCGCCCGCTGCGAATGCGCAGCGGGCGCGGGATGGCTGTGCGCGGAGTCAGGCCCAGAGCTGGCCGTCGAGCTTCTCCTCGGCCTCTTCGAGGGTGCCGTCGTAGGCGCCGGTGGAGAGGTATTTCCAGCCGCCGTCGGCGACGATGAAGGCGATATCGGCGCGCCGGCCGGCCTGCTGGGCCTTCTTGGCGACGCCGAGTGCGGCGTGCAGGATGGCGCCGGTGGAGATGCCCGCGAAAATGCCCTCTTCGAGGACCAATTCGCGGGTGCGGCGGACAGCGTCGTAGGGCCCGACCGAGAAGCGGGAGGTCAGGACGGACTCGTCGTAGAGCTCGGGGACGAAGCCCTCGTCGAGATTGCGCAGGCCGTAGACCAGTTCGCCGTAGCGCGGCTCGGCGGCGACGATATCGATTCCGGGGACCTTCTCACGCAGGAAGCGGCCGGTCCCCATGAGCGTCCCGGTGGTGCCCAGACCCGCCACGAAGTGCGTGATCTCGGGCAGGTCGGCGAGGATCTCGGGGCCGGTGGTCTCGTAGTGCGCCAGCGAGTTGGCCGGATTGCCGTACTGGTAGAGCATCACCCAGTCCGGATTCTCCGCGGCGATCTGCTTGGCCAGCGCCACAGCCTGATTGGAGCCGCCCTCGGCCGGGGAGTCGATGATCTCGGCGCCGAACATGGTGAGCAACTGCCGCCGCTCCACCGAGGTGTTCTCCGGCATCACGCACACCAGGCGATAGCCCTTCAGCTTGGCCGCCATGGCCAGCGAGATACCGGTATTGCCGCTGGTGGGTTCGAGAATCGTGCAGCCGGGCGTGAGCCGCCCGTCGGCCTCGGCCTGCTCGATCATGCGCAGCGCCGGGCGGTCCTTGATGGATCCGGTCGGATTGCGGTCCTCGAGCTTGGCCCACAGCCGCACGTGCTCGTCACCGTCCCACTGCGGGGACAGGTTCTTCAACCCGACCAGCGGGGTGTTGCCCAGTGTCGCGATCAGCGACTCGTAGCGTGCCACGGTTAGCGCGCGCCGCCGGCGACCGCCGGGAGGATGGTGACGGTGCCGTCCTCGGGCACCTCGGCCTCGAGCCCGCCGGTGAAGCGCACGTCCTCGTCGTCGACGTAGATGTTGACGTAGCGGTTGAGCTTGCCGTCCTTGAGCAGCTTCGCCTCCAGGCCCGGGTAGTTGGCCTCCAGGTCGGCGATGAGGGCGGCCAGGGTCGCGCCCTGGGCCTGAACCCGCTTCTCGCCCTTGGTGATCGGGCGCATGATGGTCGGGATGGACACGGTGACCGGCATGAGGGGGACTCCTTGTGTAATTCGTTCAGGCTCAGGCGGATTGGCTGTAGGCGGGGACGATCTCGACGGGCTCCTCGGTGACCTCGCCCTCGAGGATCCGATAGCTGCGCAGGTCGTGCCGCTCGGGATCGCGGGTGGAGATCAGCACGTAGTGGGCATTCGGCTCCGACGCGAACGAGATGTCGGTACGGCTCGGGTACGCCTCGGTGGCGGTGTGCGAGTGGTAGATGACCACCGGCTCCTCGTCGGCGGCATCCATCTCCCGCCACAGCCGCAGCTGCTCACCCGAGTCGAACTCGTAGAAGGTGGGCGAGCGCGCGGCATTGATCATGGGGATGAACCGCTCGGGCCGATCGGAACCCTCGGGACCGGCGATGACACCGCACGCCTCGTCGGGATGGTCGGCGCGCGCGTGCGCGACCATCGCCTCCACGAGGTCGGCCCTGATCACCAGCACAGTCGCATCCTTCCGCTCGACGCCCACGGCCGAACGGCCGAAACGCTGTCGTCAACAGGTGAGACTAGGCGGCTATTCCCGATGAACCCGGTCACACCCCGGCGCCCCGCACCCGTCACGGCAGCGGTCCGAACAGGTCACGGTAGGTGGGGATGCCCGCCACCGAGGTCGCCGACAGGATCGCGTCCACGATCGCGCGCTCCACGCAGACCGCCGCGGCCGTGCACAGCTGGTCCAGGATCAGCAGATCAGCGGGGAAGGCCGGGGGCATGGGAATCGCCGGCGGCTGCTCGGCAGTGCCGGTGGCCAGCGCGAACAGGGTGTCGCCGTCCAGCGGCGAATGTGCGGGGCGGATGGCCCGGGCCAGCCCGTCGTGCGCGGTCGCGGCCAGCCGCTTGCAGGCCGCGGGATCCAGCGCGGCATCGGTGGCGACCACGCCGATGGTGGTGTTGAGCACGGTTCCCTTCACCGCGAGGGCATTCGCGGTCGCCAGCTGTTCGGCGGTGGCCGGGCGCAATCCGAAATGCTCCGGGCCGTCGGTGCCCGCGCCCCACGGGAGTCCGGTGCGCGGGTCGAAGACCGAGCCGACCGGATTGGCCACGATCACCGCGCCCACGGTGATGCCCGCCGCCGGGCCGTCGGTGAAACGCACACTGGCCGTGCCGATTCCGCCCTTGAGCGACCCCGCCCGCGCGCCCACGCCCGCACCGACCGACCCGCGCTCGAACTTCGGGTCCGCGGCCTCCGCCGCCAGGAAACCGAAATCGGCGTCGGGCCGAATGTTCCACGCTCCCACCGGAAGATCGAAGATGACCGCCGCGGGCACGATCGGCACCACGCGGGACGGGTCGGCGGGATCCATCGGGATCCCCTCCCGGTGCTCCTCCAGCCAGCGCATGACGCCGTCGGCCGCGGCTAGCCCGTAGGCGCTGCCGCCGGTGAGCAGGATCGCATTCACCTGCCGCACAGTGTTTCCCGGGTCCAGCAGGTCGGTCTCGCGGGTGCCCGGACCGCCGCCCCGCACGTCCACCGCGGCCACGGCCCCGTCCGGCACCCGGACCACCGTGCAGCCGGTGGCAGCTCCCGACCCGAGGGTGGCGTTCGCGTCCAGCACGTGGTGCTGGCCGACCAGGACTCCGTCGACGTCGGTGATCGAATTACGTGGTCCCGCAACACTGTTCACGGCAGCTCCTCCTCGGTGGCCAGGCTCGGTGCCCTAGGGCGCGAGCGCCTGGATCAGGGAGTCCTGCATCCAGGTGAGCCAGTGGTAGACCTCGAGGCTCGGCCCGCGCGGATCGTCGTCCGGAAGATGGTCGGGCGTGTCGGTGGTTATGTCCAGGGCCGTGCCGAGGGCCAGCCGCACGTCGTTGAGCGCGGTGAGCCAGGCGTGCGCCTGTTCCTGGCTGATGATGATCTTGCCGCCCTGCGGCGGCAGCGTTTCCAGGATGACCAGCCCGGCGGCCACCTTGGACTCGATGATCTCCGGCTCGTGCAGGCTGCGCAGGGCGCTGTTGAGGCCGGCGCGCTCGGCGTCGGGGGAACCGGGCTCGGGGCGATGGAAGTCCGGCAGCAACCGGGCCAGCCGCGGATCATCGGGCGGTTCGGTGTTGCCCGTCTGTAGCCCGGTCAGCTCCGCGAGGTCGTCCTCGGGTGCCGAACGGGCGCGATCGGTGAGCAATCCGGTGACAGCCCCGACCAGCGAACGCAATACCTCCGCCTCGTGGGCGTCCATTTCCGAACGCAGTTTCAGCCCGCCCAGGGAGGTCTTTCTGCTCCACTTCCGCACGGGGTTACCGTAGTCGTCCTGTTCACTCGTCACGTTGCATGGTGGCCCACAGCCCAGCCGCGTGCAGCCGTTGGACGTCGTGCTCCATCTTGTCGCGCGAGCCAGCGGACACCACGGCCTTGCCCTCGTTGTGGACCTTCAGCATCAGCTCGGTTGCCTTACCTTTGCTGTAGCCGAAGAGCTTCTGGAAGATGTAGGTCACGTAGTGCATGAGGTTGACCGGATCGTCCCATACGACGGTCACCCACGGCCGGTCCTCGGCCTCCAGAATCTCGGAGTATTCAATGGCCTCCGGTGTCGCCTGTGCCGCCGACATAGTCACGTTGACGCCCGCCGGACCGGCGGCGACCCGGACAACGTCCTGATTACACAGACCCATAACAACCAGGGTACGACCTGAGAACTCAGAAACAACAGTCCGCGCGACACGCCGTCGCGACGTGGAAGTGAGATCGACGCCCGGGCGTGGCGCATGGTCGGTGGGACGGCTGTCGATGTGCTTAGAGTGGTTTCCGTGATGATCGCGGACGGACTGACCAGTACGGCCCTGCTGACCGACCAGTACGAGCTCACCATGCTGGCGGCGGCGCTGGCCGACGGTTCGGCCCAGCGGCAGTGCACCTTCGAAGTATTCGCCCGAAGGTTGCCGAATGGTCGGCGCTACGGCGTGGTCGCGGGGACCGAGCGGTTGCTGGCGGCCTTGAGCGAATATCGTTTCGGCGAGCCCGAACTCGCGGTCGCCGAACGCTTCCTGGACAACCGCACGCTGGAGTGGCTGCGCGACTACCGCTTCCGCGGCGAGATCGACGGCTATCGCGAGGGCGAGCTCTACTTCCCCGGCTCCCCGATCGTCACCGTGCGCGGCACCTTCGCCGAATGTGTGCTGCTGGAAACCCTCATCCTGTCCATCTACAACCACGACAGCGCCATCGCCGCCGCGGCCGCCCGCATGGTGAGCGCCGCCGGCGGCCGCCGCATGATCGAAATGGGTTCGCGCCGAACACACGAACTCGCAGCCCCCGCCAGCGCCCGCGCCGCCTACCTGGCCGGCTTCGACGCCACCTCCAACCTGGAGGCGGCCCGCAGCTTCGGCGTCCCCAGCGCCGGCACCAGCGCACACGCCTTCACCCTGCTGCACAGCGGCGCGGACGGCGCGCACGAGGCGGCGGCCTTCCGCAGCCAGGTCGAGGCGCTGGGCGTGGGCACCACGCTGCTCGTCGACACCTTCGACATCACCCGCGGGGTAGCCACCGCCATCGACGTGGCCGGGCCCGAATTGGGCGGCGTGCGTATCGATTCCGGCGATCTGGGTGTGCTGGCCCGGCAGGTGCGTGAGCAGCTCGACGCACTGGGCGCGGTGCGCACCCGCATCGTGGTGTCCGGCGACCTGGACGAATACGCCATCGCCGCCCTGCGCGCCGAACCGGTCGACGTCTACGGCGTCGGCACGTCACTGGTCACCGGCTCCGGCGCGCCTACCGCGGGCATGGTCTACAAGCTGGTCGAGGTGGAGGGCATCCCGGTGGCGAAACGCAGCTCCCACAAGGAGTCTCGCGGCGGCACCAAGCGCGCGGTCCGGCTGGCGCGGAGCACCGGCACCATCGTCGAGGAAATCGTCTACCCCGCTGCCGCGGCCCGCCCGGACCCGGACGGCTTCGACATCCGCGACGTCCAGGTCCCGCTGGTCCGCGACGGCGAGGTGCTGACCGACCAGCCCACCCTGGTACAGAGCCGGGAACTGGTGGCCAAGGGCCTGATCAGCCTTCCGTGGGAGGGCCTGAAGCTGTCGGCGGGCGAACCCGCGATTCCGACGACGTTCCTGAGCTGACCCGCCACAGGCCCGCCGCGATCACCGCGGCGGGCGCGGCGAACAGGGCCGTGCGCACCAGCGCGCTCAGCAGATCGCCGGCCTCGAACGCGATCTCGTGCCACGCCAGATTCGCCACCACACTGGCGATCTCGAACGCCACGAAGAACCGCAGGGCCATCAGCACGGCACTTTTCATCATTTCCCCCAGTATGTCTTTCGTCTCTTCCCGCGATGCAGCGACCGATGTCGCCGTGGACCGGCCGGGCGCCGGGCGGCACAATGCAATACGAGCGGCGCGCCGTCGTGGTTCAGCCGCCGATTCCCGGGAGGTCCGCTCATGAGCCGAGCCCTGATCGTCGTCGACGTACAGAACGATTTCTGTGAAGGCGGATCATTGGCCGTCGCGGGCGGCGCGGCCGTGGCCGAGCGCATCACCGAATACCTGGGCGTCTCCGACTACACCGCCATCGTCGCCACCCGCGACTTCCACATCGACCCGGGCGCGCACTTCTCCGAGCAACCCGACTACGTCGACACCTGGCCGCCGCACTGCCGCGTCGGCACCCCCGGCGCCGACTTCCATCCCAGCCTGGATACCGGGCCGATCCAGGAGATCTTCTCCAAAGGCGCGTACACCGCGGCCTACTCGGGCTTCGAAGGCACCGCCGCCGACGGCTCGACCACCCTCGCCGACTGGCTGCGCGCCCACGCCATCGACGCCGTCGACGTCTGCGGCATCGCCACCGACCACTGCGTCCGCGCCACCGCCCTGGACGCCCGCGCCGCCGGCTTCGACACCCGGGTCCTCCTCGGCCTCACCGCCGCCGTCTCACCCGCAACCCTGGCCACCGCCCTGGACAAACTCCGCGCCGCCGGAGTCGAACTGGCCGGAACACTGGAAAGCTGACTCACGACCTGGACGAGCGCCCTGATCGGCGGAAATCGGTCCTGGCGGGCGGCCCGGAGAGGTTTGCGCGAGGGTTGTCGGGGCGGCGCAGTAATCTGGCCGCCGTGCCTGAACTGCCTCCCGTTCCGAAGCTGTTGGCCACCGCTGTGCAGGCGTTGGGGGGTAAGGAGCGCAAGGGGCAGCAGACGATGTCGGCGGCTGTCGCGCACGCCATCGACACCGGGGAGCATCTGGCGGTGCAGGCCGGGACGGGGACGGGCAAGTCGCTGGCGTATCTGGTGCCGAGTCTGCGCCACGCGGTGCGGACCGGGCGGACCGTGGTGGTCTCGACCGCGACCATCGCGCTGCAGCGGCAGCTGGTGGACCGAGATCTGCCGCGGCTGGCCGACGCGCTGGCGACGCCGCTGGGCCGCGTGCCGCAGTTCGCGATTCTCAAGGGGCGCAACAACTATCTGTGCCTGAACAAGATCAACAGTGCGATTCCGGAGGAGCCGGAGGCCGAACTCTTCGACGCCTTCGCCATTTCCAAGCTGGGCCGCGAGGTGCAGCGGCTGAACGAGTGGGTCTCCGACACCGAGACCGGCGACCGCGACGAGCTCGCCCCCGGCGTCAGCGATCGGGCCTGGCGGCAGGTCAGCGTGAGTTCCCGGGAATGCCTGGGCAAGTCGCGCTGCCCGTTCGGGCAGGACTGCTTCGCCGAAAAGGCGCGCGCCGAATCCGGGCAGGCCGATGTGGTGGTCACCAACCACGCGCTGCTGGCCATCGACGCCATCAGCGGCATCCAGGTGCTGCCCGAACACGATGTGGTGGTGGTCGACGAGGCGCACGAGCTGGTGGACCGGGTGACCGGCGTGGCCACCGCTGAACTGTCCACCTCGGCCATCAGCGCCGCGGCCAAGCGGTGTTCGAAACTCATCGACGAGCAGGAGGTGGACCGGCTCGAGGGCGCGGCCGAGGCCTGGCACGAGCTGCTCGACGACCTGCAGCCCGGACGCTGGGACCGGATGCCGGACGGCGCGGCCCCTGTGATCGCGCTCATCCGCGACGCGGCCTGGAACGCCCGCACCGCCCTGGCCCCGCAGGGTGGGAGTTCCGCCACCGGCGACCCGGAATCGGCGGCGGCCCGCAATCAGGCGCTGGCGGCCGTCGAGGAGGTGCACGACGCGGCGGTGCGGGTGCTGACCACCTTCGAGGAGTCCGATCCCGCCGCGCACCGCGATGTCATCTGGCTGGCGGCGGAGGATGTGCGCGGAATCGCGCGCCGCACGCTGCACATGGCACCGCTGTCGGTGGGTGGGCTGCTGCGCAGCCGCCTGTTCGGTACGGCCACCGTGGTTCTCACCTCGGCGACGCTGCAGATAGGCGGCTCGTTCGACAATCTGGCGGTGACCTGGGGCCTGCCGCCGCAGTCCTCGGCGACCGTGGACCCGGCCCTGGCCACCGGCACCGAGGCCCCGTCGGACGAGAAGACGCTGCGCTGGAATTCGGTCGACGTGGGTTCGCCCTTCGACCACGCCAAGTCCGGAATCCTGTATGTGGCAAAGCATCTGCCCGCACCGGGCCGGGACGGGCTGCCGCAGTCGTATCTGGACGAGATAGAACGTCTCATCCGTGCGGCGGGCGGGCGCACCCTCGGGCTGTTCTCGTCCATGCGAGCGGCCAAGGCGGCCACCGAAATTCTGCGGGAGCGTCTCGACACCCCCATCCTGTGCCAGGGTGACGACGCCACCGGCGCCCTCGTCCGGAAATTCGCCGAGGACCCGGAAATCTCCCTCTTCGGGACACTTTCACTGTGGCAGGGCGTGGATGTTCCCGGTCCGTCGCTGAGTCTGGTGATCCTGGACCGGATTCCGTTCCCGCGCCCGGACGACCCGCTCCTGGTGGCACGTCAGCGCGCGGTGGAATCGCGAGGTGGCAATGGATTCCTGTCGGTCGCGGCCAATCATGCGGCGCTGCTGCTGGCGCAGGGAACGGGCCGTTTGCTGCGCAGTGTGGACGATCGCGGCGTTATCGCAATTCTGGATTCGAGACTGGCCACGGCGCGCTATGGCGGTTATCTCCGAGCATCGTTACCACCATATTGGGAAACATCCGATCCCCAAGTTGTGACAAAAGCTCTCGAAAGACTGACAAATAGTGTCGCGCAAATGAAATGACCTTGTGAGAACAGTCACAGGGGTGGTTCCTACTTCCGATCAGAAGTAAATTAGCTTTCGATACTCCGGTGAACCCCCCAATTCCCACATCGGACGTGTCCGTCGTCCCCGCGCCAAGCCCTGCACGCGGCGCGGGGACACCGAGACTTTCTTCCCGGTCTACTTCACCGCGAGGGTGATGAGCGCGGCCACCACGCCCAGCGCGACCGCCCCGGCGCCCCAGACCAGACCTTGGCGCTGCCACGGGCGACCGGAGTCCAGCGACACCCGACCCGGCCCCGCGAAGGCGAAGGCGACGGCCGCCACGGCGTACACCGCCGGCAGCTCCCACATCGCGAATCCGCCACTCCAGGTGACGTGCACGGCATTGATCATGGTGCCCAGCGCGATGGCGCCGGCCAGCGGCGTCAGCAGGCCCAGCATCAGCAGCAGCCCGCCAGTGAGCTCGCTCAGACCGGCCAGGGTGGCGAAGAACTTGCCCGGGTCGTAGCCCATGCCCTTGAAGCCCTGCGCGGTCGCGTCCAGGCCGTAGCCGTTGAACCAGCCGAACAGCTTCTGGGCGCCGTGCACGGCCAGTCCGCCGCCGAAGCCCAGCCGGGCGACCAGCAGGCCGATATCGGTGCCACTGAGGCCGTTCGGGGCGGTGGCTCGGGCGGTGGCGTTCACGGTTGCGGTCATGTCGGGGTCCTCGTCTCTCGGTCTGTACGGCTCGGCGGCGATCCTATCCGGACCGTGGTCCGTTTGTAGCCTACAGCAGGTCCCCGACGAGACCGGGCGCGAGGCTATTCCGCCTCGCGCCCGTGAAAGGGATTCAGGGCCGACCCCTGAGAGCCGGCCCTACTTGGCCAGGTACCAGAAGTAGTAGAGGAACACGGCCATCAGCACCCACATGACCGGATGCACCTCGCGCGCACGCTTCCTGGCCACCATGACGATCGGGTAGAACAGCAGACCCATGGCGATGCCGTTCGCGATCGAGTAGGTCAGCGGCATCATGATCACGGTGATGAACGCCGGGACCGCGTATTCCAGCCTGTTCCACTCGATTTCACCGAGCGCCCGGGACATGAGCACGCCGACCACGATGAGCGCGGGCGCGGTCACGGCCGACACATCGGCGAAGGTGGCGAAGATCGGGAAGAAGAACAGGGCGATCAGGAACCAGCCGGCCGTGGTGACCGCGGTGAGGCCGGTGCGGCCGCCCGCCGAAACACCCGCGGTGGATTCGACATACGCGGTGGTCGAGGAGGTGCCGATGATCGCGCCCGCGGCGGTGCCGACCGAGTCGGCGGCCAGCGCCTGGCCCGCGCGGTCCAGCTTGCCGTCCTTGGTCAGCAGCCCGGCCTGGTTGGCGACGCCGATCAAGGTGCCGGAGGCGTCGAAGAAGTCGACGAACAGCATGGTCAGCACGACGACCACCATTTTCCCGGTGAAGGCGTCGGGTAGGTGGACGATGGCCTGGCCGAAGGTCTGATCCAGCCCGTGCGGCATGGCGGCGACCGAATTCGGCAGCTGCACCAGACCGGTGACGATGCCGAGCACGGTGGTGCAGAGGATGCCGTAGAGCACCGCGCCGTGCCAGCCGAGCGTCAGGAAGACGACGGTCACGACCAGGCCGAAGAGCGCCAGCAAGGTGGTGCCGTGGTGGAAGTTGCCCAGGTGAACGAGCGTGGCCGGGTCGGAGGTGACGATGCCCGCGCTCTTGAGGCCCAGGAAGGCCACGAACAGGCCGATGCCCGCGCCGACCGCGAGCTTCATCTGCATGGGGATGGCTTCGATGATCTTCTCGCGCACCTTGGTGACCGCGAGGACGAAGAACACGACGCCGGAGATGAGGGTGCCCGAAAGCGCCTGCTGCCACGGGATTCCCATGTGCAGGACGACCGTGTAGGCGAAGAAGGCGTTGAGGCCCATGCCCGGTGCGAGTGCGACCGGGTACTTGGCCCACAGGCCCATGACCAGGGTGCCGAAGATGGCGGCGACGGCGGTCGCCGTGAAGACGGCCTGGAACGGCATGCCCTTGTCGCCGAGGTCACCGTGGTCGCCCAGGATCCGCGGGTTGACCGCGAGCACATACGACATGGCCAGGAACGTGATGGTTCCCGCCATGACCTCGCGTTTGAAGGTGGAACCGTGTTCGCTGATGCCGAAGTACGCGTCGACGCGCCCCTTGGTGCGTGTGAGGACGTCGGTGGTCATGTGGGGTGTCTCCAGTCGGCGGGAGGGTAGAAGGCTGCCGTGGGCACGGTACTGGTCCGGTTGGCACGATCTGTCACTGGGCTCGCGAATTGTGGGCAATCCCACCTGCCTGATCGTTGTTTTCCCGATGCCGCCAGCGCAATTGATCGGTTATTTAAATAACTACCGGCCGGTAATTTAAGCGCCTTGACCCCTATTGCCTGGAACGTTACAAATACGTATTCCGCCGGAGGTGTTCAGGGGAACCGGCCAGGCAGAAGTAGTACGCCAGTGGTAACCGATGTCATCGATGCGGTCGCGGACTTTGCGATCGACCGCCAAACGATCTGGGACGTCCTGGTCGACCCGCAGACCTACCCCCGGCTATTTCCTGGAATCGGCGCGTGCGAACAACTCGACACCGTCGATGTGCACCCGACGCTGAATATGCGCGTCGGGGGCAATGGCATCGAAATCCTGGTGCTGCGAGTACAACTGCACATCACCCGCACCGGCGAGAGCTTCGAGCTGCACTGCCCCGAACAGGGCAGCTTCGCGACCGTGCGCCTGCGCGGCGACACGCAGCACACCCGGATCTACGTCACCTACTTCAAGGCCGGGCTGGTGCATCCGCTGCCCGCGCAGCTGCCGAACTCGGCGGTGGTGGCCTGGACGCTGGCCGGGCTCAGGCGGGTGAGCGACCTGGTCCAGGGCGCGCCGTCCTCGCTCATCGTCAATGGCGAGGATTCGCGGATGCGGCTGCAGGCCGGGGTGGTCAAGCGGATGGTGGCCTCCGGCGTGGTGCGCACCTACCGGCCGGATGTGGGTCTGCGGCAGATCGGCGGACTGGCCAGGTGGGGCTTCAGCCTGGCCGGTGGCTACGCGGCGGGGGCCGCGCACTCGCCCCAGCGGCCGGCCGTCATCGACGACCGGTATTCCAGCACCTTCGACCAATTGCACGCGCGCAGCAGCGCTTTGGCGGGGGCCTTCGCCGCACTGGGGTTCGGGCCCGGCACCGCGATCGGGCTGCTGTGCCGCAATCACACCGGCATGGTCGAGTGCATGGTGGCGGCGGGCAAGTCGGGGGCGGACGCGGTGCTGCTCAATACCGGGCTGCCCGCCCGGCAGGTCGAGGAGATCGTGGGGCGGCATCGGCTGTCGGCACTGTTCGCGGACAGTGAATTCGAGCATCTGGTGCGGTATCTGCCCGCCGAGCTGCCGCGCTTCACCAGTGACGACGCGGCCCCGGATCCCGGGCGCACCACCATCGAGGAACTCATCGCCATGCGCCAGGAGCCGCCGCGCAGGCCGCCGCGGCCGGGCCGCCTGGTGGTGCTCACCTCGGGGACCAGCGGAACGCCGAAGGGCGCGCGGCGGCCGCATCCCAAGGGTTTCGGGACGGTGGCGGCGCTGCTGTCGCGAATTCCGTTCGGCACCAACGAGACCATGTTCATTCCGGCCCCGCTGTTCCACACCTGGGGGTTGGGGGCCCTGCAGATCTCCACGGCCGTCCGGGCGACGGTGCTGCTGGGTGACCGCTTCGACGCCGAGGACTGCCTGCGCCGCATCGCCGAGCACAAGGTGACGGCGTTGATCGTGGTGCCGATCATGGTGAACCGGATCCTGGATCTGCCCACGCATGTTCGCGCCCGCTACGACCTGTCCAGCCTGCGCATCGTGGCGAGTTGCGGGGCGCCGCTGGCCGGTGCGACGGTGCTGGCGTTCCTCGACGCCTTCGGCGAGATCCTCTACAACGTGTACGGCTCCACCGAGGTGTCGTGGGCCTCCATCGCCGATCCGGCGGATCTGCGCATGTCCCCCACCACCGCGGGGCGGCCGCCGCTGGGCACGAAACTCGCTGTGCTGGGCCCGGATCGGCGTCCGGTGCCGGTGGGGGCGACCGGGCGCATCTTCGTCGGCAATCACATGCTGTTCGACGGCTACACCGACGCCACCCCGCCCGACGAGGCCGACGGCATGCTCGACACCGGCGATATCGGCTACCTGGACGCCGCCGGCAAGCTGTTCGTGGCCGGCCGCGACGACGAGATGATCATCTCCGGCGGCGAGAACGTCTTCCCGCGCGCCGTCGAGGAGGCCCTCTCCCATCTGCCGCAGGTGAGCGAGGTCGCCGTGGTGGGCGTCCCGGATCACGAATTCGGCCAGCGCCTGGCCGCTTTCGTGGTCAAACGCCCCGGCTCGGGCCTCGACTCCGACATGGTCCGCAACTACATCCGCCACCGCGTCAGCCGCTTCTCCGTCCCCCGCGACGTCACGTTCCTGGATGCGTTGCCCCGCAACCCCACCGGGAAGATTCTCAAACGCACGCTGATCACGCCCACCTGATCGTCAGGGGCTGGGCGTGGCGATCAGGCCGAGTTCGGCATCCGCGGCGAGGAGCGGGTGGTGCGGGAGAATGCGGATCGTGTATCCGACGGCGCCGGACAGCGGGACCGGCGCCTGGGTGGTGAAAATGTCGGCGCCGGAATCGGTTCCGGCGTGGCGCATGGGGAAGGTGTGGACGTGGGTCAGGTCGTCGGTGGGTGAAACCCGGCCGATCACGGCCTGCACGCTGACGTCGGCGGGGGTGAGGCCGCCGAGGTCGATGCGGGCGCGCAGGTCCAGGTCTGCGCCGATGACCAGGGTGTCGGGCCGGCCGGAGCTGTCCACCTGCAGGACTTTCACTGTGGGCCAGGCGGATTCGACGCGGCGACGGTACACCGACAGGTCCTGCGCGCCCTTGAAGTCGTCGGCGGACACCGCTTCATAGGCCGCGGCGGCGGGCGCGTAGTAGTCGACGGCGTAGTCGCGAACCATGCGGGAGGCCAGCACCTTCGGGCCCAGCGTTCGCAGGGTGTGGCGGACCATTTCCATCCAGCGGGCCGGCACGTCGTCGTGGTCGCGGTCGTAGAAGCGCGGCAGCACAGCGCGTTCCAGCAGGTCGTAGAGGGCCGAGGCCTCCAGGTCGTCGCGGCGATGCTCGTCGCCGACGCCGTCCGCGGTGGGGATGGACCAGCCGTTCTCGCCGTCGTACATCTCGTCCCACCAGCCGTCGCGGACGGACAGGTTGAGGCCGCCGTTGAGGGCCGACTTCATCCCGGAGGTGCCGCAGGCCTCGAGCGGGCGCAGCGGGTTGTTGAGCCAGACGTCGCAGCCCCAGTACAGGTAGCGGGCCATGGACATGTCGTAGTCGGGCAGGAAGACGATGCGGTGGCGCACGGCCGGATCGTCGGCGAAGCGGACCACCTGCTGGATGAGCGCCTTGCCGCCCTCATCGGCCGGATGGGATTTGCCGGCGACCACCAGCTGCACCGGGTGCTCCGGGTCGAGCAGCATGGCGCGCAGGCGTTCCGGGTCGCGCAGCATGAGGGTGAGGCGCTTGTAGGTGGGGACCCGCCGGGCGAAGCCGACGGTCAGCACGCCCGGGTCGAAAACCTCGTCGATCCAGCCGAGTTCGGCGCTGGCGGCGCCGCGTTCGAGCCACGAGTCGCGCAGCCGGCGGCGCACCTCGTCGACCAGGATGCCGCGCAGGGCATTCCGGGTGGACCACAGTTCACGCAGGTCCACATCGCACAGCCGCTCCCAGCCGCGGGCCTCCTCGACCAGTTCTGCGCCGATGAGTTCGCGGGCCTTGTCGATCCATTCGCGCGCGGCCCAGGTGGGGGCGTGCACGCCATTGGTGACCGAGCCGATCGGGACTTCGCTCGCGTCGAAACCCGGCCACAGCGGCGCGAACATGGCGCGGCTGACCTCACCGTGCAGCTTCGACACGCCGTTGGCGCGCTGGGCCAGGCGCAGGCCGAGGTGGGCCATGTTGAACACCGACGGATCGGCCTCGCGCCCCATGGCCAGGATGCGGTCCACGGAAACACCCGGCAGCACCGGTGATTCCCGTTCGCCGTGCGCGCCGCCGAAGTACCGGCGCACCAGGGCGCCGGCGAAGCGGTCGATGCCCGCGGGGACCGGGGTGTGGGTGGTGAAGACCGTGCCGGCGCGGACCGCGGTCAGAGCGGAGTCGAAATCCATTCCGGCGGCCATGAATTCGCGAATGCGCTCGATGCCGAGGAATCCGGCGTGGCCCTCGTTCATATGGAAGACGTCGGGATCGGGCAGGCCGTTGGCGCGGGTGTAGGCGCGCACCGCCCGGACGCCGCCGATGCCGGCCAGGATCTCCTGCTTGATGCGGTGGTCCTGATCGCCGCCGTAGAGCCGGTCGGTGACGGCCCGAAGTTCCGGGTCGTTGTCGGCGATATCGGAGTCCAAGAGCAGCAGTGGAATCCGGCCCACCTGGGCGATCCACACCCGGGCCCGGAGCACCCGCCCCTCGGGCATGGCCACGTGCACGAGCACCGGCGCGCCCCCCTCGGTGAGCAGCCGCAGCGGCAGCCCCATCGGGTCCAGGGCCGGATAGCGTTCGGCCTGCCAGCCGTCGGCGGTCAGCGACTGCCGGAAATAGCCGGAGCGGTACAGCAGTCCGACGCCGATGAGCGGCAGGCCCAGATCCGACGCGGCCTTGAGATGATCGCCCGCCAGAATCCCGAGTCCGCCCGAATAGTTGGGCAGCACCTCGGTGACGCCGAACTCCATGGAGAAGTACGCGATCCCGCGCGGCCCGCGCTGCTGCTTCTGGAACCAGCGGGGGCGGTCCAGGTAGTCCTGCAGATCGGCCGCCGCGGCATCGACCCGCCGCACGTAGCCGTCGTCTCCGGCCAGCTCGTCGAGCCGGGCCGCGGGCACCTCCCCCAGCATCCGCACCGGATCGTGCCCGACCTCCACCCACAGGCGGGGATCCAGCTCCGCGAACACATCCTGGGTGGGCCCATGCCACGACCAGCGCAAATTGGTCGCCAGCTCGGTCAATGCGGACAACCGCTCCGGCAGATGGGCTCGAACGGTGAATCGACGCAATGCCTTCACGGTGCTTATTCTGCCCTCCGCTGCGCTCCGGGCGGGTTCGCGGCCCCCAGGTCTCGATTCTTCCCTCCTCCAAGGCGCAGGTCCATGGAGCCGTTCGCTGCTCCGCTCCGAGCCGGAGGTCTATCGAGCCGCGGTCCAGAATCGAGATGGCCGCGAACCATTTCGCGCATCTGATGCTGGTCAGGACATCCCCCGCGCGGAGCATCTTGCCGGCAACCGATAACGTGTTTCACATGAGCGAGCAGCAGATCGAGGCGGTCGAGGGACAGCCCACCCAGGAGCATCACGAGGGCGGGTTCCGGCCGATCCGAGAACTGGGCCGCGACAACACCAAGGGCGGAGTGCACTACGGGGAGTTCATCGACCAGGTGCGCGGGCTGATGGACCGGGTGCGGCTGGCCGACCCGTCCGACGCGCTGGCGCTGGATGTGATCGCCACTCTGAAGGAGCTCAACGACAAGCTCGACGCGGCGGTCGTCGACGAATGGGACGCACCGCCGTGGCATCGCAACGACCTGCCCGCGCGCGGCAACATCACGCTGCCGCCGTTCGAGGTCGACGCGGCGGGCAAGGACGGGGTGCGGGCCCGCATCACCTTCCGTACCTTCCACCTGGGCGGCAACGGTGCCGCCCATGGCGGCCACATCGCCCTCGGCTTCGACGACCTGCTCGGCATGACGGCGGCGCTGTACACCAGGCAGGCCACCCGCACCGCCTTCCTGCACGTCGACTACCGGTCCATCACGCCGCTGAACACCGAACTGGTGCTGCGCGGCTGGGTGGAGCGGCAGGAGGGCCGCAAGGTGTTCGTGCGCGCCACCCTGCACGACGGCGACCGGCTGTGTGCCGAGGCCCACGGCCTGTTCGTGCTCCTCAAGCCAGGCCAGCAGTAGCCACTCCGGTAAGTTCGAGGGCGTGACCGGCCGCATCGCCATCGATGACACCGCCCCCGTGATTCCCGGCGGCCGGCCGTCCAAGGCCGTGGTCGGCGAGGTCGTCCCCGTACGAGCGGTGGTCTGGCGCGAGGGCCACGAGGCGGTCGCCGCCACGCTGGCGGTGCAGGCCCCGGGTTCGGCACGCACACAGCGCATTCGCATGAGCCCCGAGTACGAGCCGGACGTGTTCAATGCGGTGTTCACCCCGACCATGCCCGGGCGCTGGACCTTTCGGATCGAGGGCTGGAGCGATCCCCTCGCCACCTGGCGGTCCGGGGTCGAGGCCAAGCTCGCCGTCGGTCAGAGCGCCGTCGATCTGGCCAATGATCTGGAGACCGGGGCCCGGCTGCTGGAGCGGGCCGCGCTCGCGGTCCCGAAGCGGCAGTGGGAGATCCTGCGCGCCGCGGCCGCCGCGCTGCGCAGCGACGCGCAACTGCCAGCCCGGGTCGCCGCCGCCTTCGGCGCCGAGGTCGGCGCGATCCTGCGGGCAACGCCGTTGCGGGAGTTCGTGACTCACGGACCGTTGCACACCGTGCAGGTGGAGCGGCAGCGGGCGCTGGTCGGGGCCTGGTACGAATTCTTCCCGCGGTCGACCGGCGGCTGGGACGCCGAGGGCCGGCCCGTGCACGGCACCTTCGCCACCGCCGCCAAGGATCTGCCCCGCATCGCCGCCATGGGCTTCGACGTGGTGTACCTGCCGCCGATCCACCCCATCGGCACGGTGAATCGCAAGGGGCCCAACAACTCCCTGACCGCCGAGCCCGCGGATGTCGGCTCGCCGTGGGCCATCGGCTCGGCGGAGGGCGGGCACGACGCCGTCCACCCGCTGCTGGGCACCGAGGCCGACTTCCTCGACTTCGTCGCGGCCGCACGGGAATTGGGCATGGAGGTGGCGCTGGACCTGGCGCTGCAGTGCGCGCCCGACCATCCGTGGGTGGCGGCGCATCCGGAGTGGTTCACCACGCTGCCCGACGGCACCATCGCGTACGCGGAGAATCCGCCGAAGAAGTATCAGGACATCTATCCGCTCAATTTCGACGACGAGCCCGACGGGCTCTACGCCGAGGTGCTGCGGGTGGTGCGGCATTGGATCGGCCTGGGCGTCACCGTGTTCCGGGTCGACAATCCACACACCAAACCGGCGGACTTCTGGGAATGGCTGATCGCCGAGGTGCACCGGAAGAATCCGGAGACCATCTTCCTGTCGGAGGCATTCACCCGCCCCGCGCGCATGTACGGTCTGGCGCGCCGCGGATTCAGCCAGTCCTACACGTATTTCACCTGGCGCACCCACAAACACGACCTCGAGGAATTCGGCCGGGAATTGGCCGCCAAGGCCGATGAGGCGCGGGCCAACCTGTTCGTGAACACCCCCGACATCCTGCACGAGAGCCTGCAGCACGGCGGGCCCGGCATGTTCGCGATCCGCGCGGTGCTGGCCGCGACGCTCGGGGCCACCTGGGGCGTGTACTCGGGCTTCGAGCTGTACGAGCACCAGGCGGTGCATCCGGGCAGCGAGGAGTACCTGGATTCCGAGAAATACCAGCTGCGGCCACGCCGTTTCGCCGAGGCGGCCGCGCGCGGGGAATCCCTGGAGCCGTGGCTGACCCGGCTCAACGAGATCCGGCGCGCACATCCCGCACTGCAGCAGGTGCGCTGCATCCACTTCCATTACGTGGACAACGATGCGCTGCTGGCGTTCTCGAAGTTCGACCCGACCACCGGCGATGCGGTGCTGGTGGTGGTGAACCTGAACCCGTTCGGCGCGGAAGACGGCATGGTCTCGGTCGACCTGCCCGCCATCGGCCGCGAATGGCACGACCGGCCGACGGTGTACGACGAGGTCACCGGCGAGGAATACCACTGGGGCCAGAGCAATTACGTGCGTCTGGACCCGGCCCGGGCGGTGACCCACATTCTCGCGCTGCCGCCGGTGCCGGCCGCCGCGCGCACCGAGCTCGCCCATCGCCGATCGTTCCGATGAATCGGCGCGACCTCCTGCTGCTGGCGGCGGGCACGCATCCCGATCCGCACACCGTGCTGGGGGCGCATCCGCATCCCGACGGGACCGTCATCCGGGTGCTGCGGCCGCACGCGGAGACGGTCGCGGCCCGGATCGGCGGCGTGGATCATCCACTGGCGCACCGCGAGCACGGCGTGTTCGAGGCCGTGGTGCCGTTCCCGCAGCTGTGGGACTACCGCCTGGTCACCTCCTATCCGGGCGGGCGCACGGTGGTGGACGCGGACGGTTACCGCTTCCTACCCACCCTCGGTGACGTCGATCTGCACCTGCTCGGCGAGGGTCGGCACGAGCGGCTCTGGGAGGTGCTGGGCGCGCACCCGAAGCGCTACCGCACCCTCGACGGCGAGGTGTCCGGCACCGCCTTCGCGGTGTGGGCCCCGAACGCGCGGGGCGTGGCGGTGATCGGGGATTTCGACGGGTGGAGCGGAAACACCGCCCCCATGCGCAAACTCGGCGATTCCGGGGTGTGGGAGCTGTTCCTGCCCGGCATCGAGGCGGGGGCGCTGTACAAGTACCGCGTGCACGGGGCGGACGGACGCACCGTCGACCACGCCGATCCGATGGCCTACGCCACCGAGGTCCCGCCCGCGACCGCGTCGGTCGTCACCGCGAGCGAATTCGCCTGGGGCGATACCGAATGGCTGCGAGCGCGGGCCCGCACCGATCCGCTGCGCGCGCCTGTCAGCGTCTACGAGGTACATCTGGGTTCGTGGCGGCCGGGCCTCGGATATCGCGAGATCGCCGAGCAGCTGGCGGAATACGTGCTCGCCCAGGGCTTCACACATGTCGAGCTGCTGCCGGTGGCCGAGCATCCCTTCGGCGGCTCCTGGGGTTATCAGGTCACCTCCTATTACGCGCCGACCGCCCGCTTCGGCTCCCCCGACGACTTCCGGTTCCTGGTGGATCACCTGCACCGCAGTGGAATCGGCGTCATCCTCGACTGGGTGCCCGCGCACTTCCCGCGGGACGAGTGGGCGCTGGCCAGATTCGACGGCACCGCCCTCTACGAGCACGCCGATCCGCGCCGCGGCGAGCAACTCGACTGGGGCACATACGTTTTCAACTTCGGCCGCCACGAGGTCCGCAACTTCCTGGTCGCCAACGCACTGTACTGGGTCGAGGAGTTCCACATCGACGGCCTGCGCGTGGACGCCGTGGCCTCGATGCTCTACCTGGACTATTCCCGCCCGGACTGGGAGCCGAACATCCACGGCGGCCGCGAGAATCTGGAGGCCGTCGCGTTCCTGCAGGAGATGAACGCGACCGTGCACAAGCACCATCCGGGCGTGCTGACCGTGGCCGAGGAGTCCACCACCTGGCCGGGGGTCACCCGCGCCACCGAGGTCGGCGGCCTGGGCTTCACCATGAAATGGAATATGGGCTGGATGCACGACACGCTCGGGTATCTCGCCCACGATCCGGTGTACCGGGCCTGGCACCACAACGAGGTCACCTTCTCGCTGACCTACGCCTGGAGCGAGAACTACGTGCTGCCCATCAGCCACGACGAGGTGGTTCACGGCAAGGGGACGCTGTGGACCCGCATGCCGGGCGATGATTTCGCCAGGGCGAGCGGGGTCCGCGCGCTGCTGGCCTACATGTGGGCGCATCCGGGCAAGCAGCTGTTGTTCATGGGACAGGACTTCGGTCAGTTCCGGGAGTGGGACCACGATCGCGGACTGGATTGGCACGAGCTGGAAAACCCACTGCACCAGGGCATTCAACGGCTGGTCGGGGACCTCAACCGGTTGTATGCCGCCAATCCCGCACTGTGGAGCCAAGATACGTCGCCGGGCGGCTACTCCTGGATCGACGCCGACGACCGCGACAACAATGTGCTGTCGTTCCTGCGCTACGGCACCGACGGATCCATTCTCGCCTGCGTCTACAACTTCTCGGGCCGTCAGCTCAGCGGCTATCGCATCGGATTGCCCGGACCCGAACCGGATTCGTGGTACGAGGTGCTGAACACCGATGCCATCGGCTACGGCGGCAGCGGCACGGGCAATGCCGCCGCGATCGCCGCCGAGCCCGTGCCCTGGCACGGCCGCCCGGTGTCGGCCGCCCTGACCCTCGCACCGAACAGCGCCCTCTGGTTGTCGACGACGCCACCGGCCGGCACCGGGTAGGACGCCCGGTTCCCCACCGGACGGGAGTGGGGAACCACGCGTGGGAGAGCTCCCCGATCACTCCGGCCAGCCGGGCGAGCGCCCCAGCACGGCGAGGATCCGATCCAGCCCGGACGCCTCCGGCGCGGTCACCTCGGGCGCGAACGATGCGCCGGGCCGCTCCCGATGCGGACCGCGCGGCACCGCCTCGGCCACCGGCAGCCCCGCACCGAGAAGATCCGCGTCGAATTCCACGGTCTGCCCGAGCGCCCGCGCCACATCCCAGGCGTGCACGATGTAGTCGATGAAGTGAAAGCTGATGGCCAGCGGCGCGGGAATCACGACGCCGTCGCGGACCTCCGGCAGCGGGAACTGCCGTTCCAGGATGCCCGGCTCGGCGAAGGTGGCCAGCACATGCTCGGCCGCCGCCCGGTATTCACCGACCGGATCGTCGCCGAGCGACTGCGGCTTCCACAGTGCGAGATCGCTCTCGCCGCGGGCGGCGGCCGCGAAGCCGTAGTGCTGAACGATCATGTGCTCCAGCAGGTCTCGCAGTGTCCAGCCCGCGCAGGGCGTGGGCGCGTCCAGGTCGGCGATGGCCAGGCCCGCCACCACCTCGATGCTGGTGCGTACCGCGCGGGCGTCCAGCGCGAGCAGTTCGGTTCCCGCGGCCAGCAATTCTTCGTATGTGCTTATCATACGCGCTAGCTTACTAATTTCCGCGCGGCCGCGACAGTGATAATCCGGCGAATTCCACACCAAGGGGTTCGCTGCGGGAGCAGTCTGGACAGACAGTTGTTTCGAGCCGGGAGGGTCTTGTGGACGAGCGCACCAAGATCACACTGGACGAATCCGAGATACCGAGGCGTTGGTACAACGTCATCCCGGACCTGCCCGCACCACTGCCGCCCCCGCTGCATCCTGGCACCGGACAACCGGTCGGGCCCGAGGATCTGGCCCCACTGTTCCCGATGGAGCTCATCCGGCAGGAGGTGAGCGGCGACCGCTACCTCGACATTCCGGACGAGGTCATCGACGTCTACCGGCTCTGGCGGCCGACGCCGCTGTTCCGGGCGCGACGGCTGGAGAGGGCGCTCGGCACCCCGGCCCGGATCTTCTACAAGTACGAGGGCGTCTCCCCCGCCGGCTCACACAAACCGAATACCGCTGTGCCGCAGGCGTTCTACAACGCCGCCGAGGGCACCCGGCGGCTGACCACCGAGACCGGCGCGGGCCAGTGGGGCAGCGCGCTCGCCTTCGCCTGCGCGCAGTACGGCATCGACTGCGAGGTGTGGATGGTGCGCGCCTCCTACGATCAGAAGCCGCACCGGCGCACGCTCATGCAGACCTGGGGCGCGACCGTGCACGCCAGCCCTTCGCCGATCACCGCCGCGGGCGCGAAAATCCTTGCCGACCATCCGGATTCACCCGGCAGCCTGGGCATCGCCATCAGCGAGGCGGTGGAGGTGGCCGCGGCCGATCCGACAACCCGCTACGCGCTGGGCAGCGTGCTCAATCATGTACTGCTGCACCAGACCGTCATCGGGGAGGAGGCGCTGAAACAGTTCGCCGCGGCGGGTGAACGCCTGCCCGATCTGATCGTCGGCTGCACCGGCGGCGGCTCCAACTTCGCGGGACTGTTCCTGCCCTTCCTGCGCGAAAAGCTAGCGGGCCGAGCCGATCCGGTGATCCGGGCCGTCGAGCCCGCCGCGTGCCCGTCCTTCACGCGCGGCATCTACGCCTACGACTTCGGCGATACCGCCGGCTTCACCCCGCTGATGAAGATGCACACCCTGGGTCACGACTTCATCCCCGATCCGGTGCACGCGGGCGGCCTGCGATACCACGGCATGTCGCCGCTGCTGTCACACATGTACGAGCTCGGATTGTTCGAGGCGGTGGCGAAGCAGCAGCGCGAATGCTTCGCCGCGGCGGTCACTTTCGCGAAGGCCGAGGGCATACTCCCGGCCCCCGAGCCCTCCCACGCCCTGGCCGCCGTCATCGAAGAGGCCAAGCGCTGCACCGAATCAGGTGAAGAGAAGGTCCTGCTGACCGCCCTGTGCGGCCACGGCCACTTCGACATGACCGCCTACGAGCGCTATCTCGCAGGCGAAATCCCCGACTTCGAACTCCCTCAGCCCCGTATCGACGCCGCCCTCGCCGGCCTCCCCACGGTCTGAACACGATCAGGGAGCTCTCACTACGGGATTCCGACCGGAATCCCCGCGGTGAGAGCTCCCTGATCTTCAGTCGTCAGTAGAGGGCGGCGGCGAGCTTGCGGCGAGCGGCGACCACGATGGGTTCGGCGGGGTCGAAGAGTTCGAAGAGTTCGAGCAGGTGGGTGCGGGCCTTGGTGCGGTCGTCGCCGGCGGTGCGCTTGACCTGGGCGACGAGGCGGTCGAAGGCGGCCTCCGGTTCCTGGTTGAACATCTCCAGGTCCGCGGCGGCGATGGCGGCGTCCAGATCGGCCGGGTCGGCGTCGGACTTGGCGACGGCGGCCGGGTCGAGATCCTGTACGCGGGAAAGGAATTGGACCTGACGCAGGGCGGCCTTCGCCTCGGCGTTGTTCGGCTCGGCAGCCAGGATTGCCTCGTACGCGGCGACCGCATTGTCGAATTCGCCACGCTCCAAGGCCTCTTCGGCGGCGACGAAGCGGGGATCCTCGGGAGCCTCGGGCTCGGCGGCAGCGGTCTCCGCGCCGACGCCGGGGAGCTTGCCGCGCACGGCATCCACCACGGCGGCGATCCACTGGGTCACCTGCTCCTCGGGCTGGTTGCCGGTGAAGTCGGCGAGGGGCTGGCCCGCGGCCACGGCGACCACGGTCGGAATGCCCTGCACGCCGAAGGCCTGCGCGATGCGCATATTGGCCTCGGCCTCGACGGTGGCCAGATCCCAGTCACCACCGCTCCGGCCGACCAGCTGCTCCAGCAGCTTCACCAGCTCGATGCTCCCGGGGCTGCGCTGCGAGTACAGTGCCACCACCACCGGCACCTGGGTGGAGCGCCGTAGCACTCGATCCTCGAAATTGGCCTCGGTGACGGCATGGTCACCCGGGACATCTCCCGCGGCGGCGGCCGGCTGCTTGAGAGCGGACAGGTCCACCGCGCCCGACATGGCGGCGGCTGCGGCGGCGGAGGGACGGCGTGCAGGTCGAGTCACGACATCCAGTTTGTCACGAACGTGCGGCGGCGGGTGCCGCGGCTTGGCTCAGTTCACCCAGCTGACCGGAGTTGATCGCCCACCGCTCGAAGAACACGGACGTGAACGGGACCACAGACGACAGCAGCGCCAGACCCGTGGTCTTGCCCGGCCATTCGAACTCGCGCGAGGCCAGCAGGCAGTTGATGGCGTAGGCCAGGAACACGATGCCGTGCAGCATGCCGAACACCATCACCGGCCACTTGATCGGCTGATCGGCGATCCCCAGCGCATCCGCACGCTTCAGGGCCGAGCCGATGAACAGCAGCACCCACGAGGGCACCTCGAGCAGGCCGAAGAAACGCACGCGCTTAGCGACCGTGGACAGGTCGAACAGATCACCCATGGCAACCATTCTGCCCGATGCCTACGACGCCCTGTAGTGGACCTGGTCACATCTGGGACGGGCGCGCTGGATTCCTGGTATGAGAACCGGAACAGCCCCGGCTCACGAGCCGGGGCTGTTCCCCATGAGCAGTTGCTCCTACTTCACGCGGACGATGAGGGCGTCGCCCTGACCGCCGCCACCGCAGAGCGCGGCCGCGCCGACACCGCCGCCGCGGCGCTTCAGCTCGAGCGCCAGGTGCAGCACGATGCGGGCGCCGGACATGCCGAGCGGGTGGCCGATGGAGATGGCGCCGCCATTGACATTGACCTTCTCCGGGTCGATGCCGAGCTTGCGGGTGGAGGCGATGCCGACCGCCGCGAACGCCTCGTTGATCTCGACCAGATCCAGGTCGGCGGGCGAAATGCCTTCCTTGGCACAGGCTTTGGCGATGGCGTTGGCGGGCTGGTCCTGCAGGGTGGAGTCGGGGCCGGCCACGACGCCGGCCGCGCCGATCTCGGCGATCCAGCTCAGGCCCAGCTCCTCGGCCTTGGTCTTGGACATGACGACAACCGCGGCCGCGCCGTCGGAGATCTGGGAGGCGGAACCGGCGGTGATGGTGCCGTCCTTGCGGAAGGCCGGGCGCAGCTTGCCCAGCGACTCGGCCGTGGTGTCGGCGCGGATGCCCTCGTCCTCGGCGAACTGGATCGGGTCGCCCTTGCGCTGCGGGATCGAGACCGGGGTGACCTCGTCGGTGAAGACGCCGTTCTTCCAGGCGGCCGCGGCCTTCTGGTGCGAGGCGGCGGCGAAGGCGTCCTGCTCCTCGCGGCTGATGGCGTCGGCGTCGTTGCGCTGCTCGGTGAGCGCGCCCATGGCCTGGTCGGTGAAGATGTCGTGCAGGCCGTCGTAGGCCATGCTGTCGCGCAGGTTGACGTCGCCGTACTTGTAGCCCTCGCGGCTCTTCTCCAGCAGGTGCGGGGCGTTGGTCATGGACTCCTGGCCGCCGGCCACCACGATCTCGTACTCGCCGGCCCGAATCAGCTGGTCCGCCAGCGCAATTGCGTTGATACCGGACAAGCAGACCTTGTTGACGGTGAGCGCCGGGACATCCATCGGAATACCGGCCGCGGCCGCCGCCTGCCGGGCCGGGATCTGGCCCGCGCCCGCGGTGAGCACCTGGCCCATGATCACATAGTCGACCTGCTCGGGCGCCACCCCGCCCTTCTCCAGCGCCGCCTTGATGGCGAACCCGCCCAGGTCGGAGCCACTGAAGCCCTTCAGCGATCCGAGCAGCCGGCCCACCGGGGTGCGCGCGCCGGAGACGATGACGGAGGTGGTGGTCACGATGAGCCTCGCTTACGTCGTATGGTGACTGCTCCGCCAACCATCGGAGCCGTACTCAAAGGTAACGTGCGGCGCTCCGGCGTCCTTCCGAGGGGCGCGCTACCGTCACTGGTGTGAGCAACACAGAGCAGACCGAATTCATCCCGTCGGAATACGTCACCGCCGTCGATCACGTCGGAATCGCTGTGCCAGATCTCGATTCGGCGGTGGCCTGGTACCGGGACAATCTCGGTATGGTCGAGACGCATCGCGAGATCAACGAGGCACAGGGCGTGCACGAGGCCATGCTGTCCGTGCCCGGCACTCCGGCCGGCTCGGTCGCTCTGCAGTTGCTGGCTCCGCTCAACGAGGAGTCGACGATCGCGAAATTCATCGACCGAAACGGGCCCGGCCTGCAGCAGCTCGCGTATCGTGTGACCGATGTCGAGGCTGTTTCCGCGCAACTGCGAGACCGGGGCTTGCGTTTGCTGTACGCAGAGCCGCGCGGCGGCACCGCTGGTTCCCGCATCAATTTCATCCACCCCAAGGATGCTGGCGGTGTGCTGATAGAACTCGTCGAACCGGCGGCTAAAACTACCCACTAGTACCGCGTTCCGCCCTCCTAAAGAGGGCGTAACAACATTCGCGGTCGGGTCACCATCGGGTGTCGTCAGGCTGTAGTTTGTGGGTCATGTCGTCCACTGAGCCCGATCGTAATCGCTTCGTCGCGCTGCCCTTTACCGTTGTGCGGAAGGGCTATGACCGTGACGAGGTGCGTAACTACTTCGACCGTTTCGATGCCGAGCTGAGGGTCACCGCCACCGACCGCGATGCCGCCGCAGCCCAGGCCCGCAACCTGGCGGCCCAGCTCGAGGATGCCCGGGACGAGATCGACGAGCTCCGTAAGGAGGTCGACCGGCTCTCGGTGCCGCCGACCACCGCCGAAGGCATGTCCGATCGCATCTCCCGCATGCTGCGTCTGGCCTCGGATGAGGCCTCCGAGGTCCGCGCCCAGGCGCAGGCCGAGGCCGCCGAGATGATCTCGATTGCGGAGCAGCAGGCCACCGAAATGCGTGGGAAGTACGAATCGCTCCTCTCCGAGACCAAGGAGAAGCGCGAAGCGCTCGAAATCGAATTCGAGCAGACGCTCGCGAACGCCCGTTCCGAGTCCGCCAAGATCGTCGAAGCCGCCAATGCCGAGGCCGACCGCCTCACCAAGGAGTCCGAGGCCAAGCGCAAGTCCACCCAGCAGGACTTCGAGGTCACCATGGCGGAGCGGCGCACCAAGCTGACCCGCGCCATGGAGGAGCTGGAGGCCACCTCGCGCGCCGAGGCCGCCCAGCGCATCAAGGACGCCACCGACGAGGCCAACCGCCTTATCACCTCGGCGACCAACACCGCGGATCGAAAGATCGCGCACGCCAAGGAACTTGCCGAGGAGATGCGTGTGCTCCGCGGCCGTGTCCTGGCTCAGCTGCTCGGCATCCGCGGCCAGCTCGACTCGGTCCCGGCCATGCTCGCCGCCGTCAATCGCGAGAGCGAACTGCTCGACGGCGCACCGGAACAGCGCTCCATCCAGAAGGGCGGCCGCAAGGCCATCGCCGACGCTCGCGAAGATGACGAGATCATCGACGAGCGCGAGAACGCCGACGTTTCCAGCTGATTCACCGACCGGGCGACAACCCGCATCCGTTCGAAGGCCGCTTTCCCTCCGGGGGAAGCGGCCTTCCTTATGCGTATCGGCAAGTCATCCTCGCCTGCGCCCGGAAACCTGTGGCGCAGTACGGGATCAGGACCCGCTGGTCGACTTGCACTGCATGGCCGCGCTGCCGGTGGTCGGACACGGCGTAGACGGCAGCACCGTGACATTCACGTCCCTGACGATCGTGCTCAGGACCGATCCATCCGGGTTGTGCTGTGTCGCGACGATGTGATGCGTGCCGAGAGTAGTGGGCTTGAAGTCGATCACGCTGTTGGTCTGCGAGACCGAGTTGGAATAGGTGACACAGCTACCGGTTGTCCCGGGGCTGCCGGGCAGCGCCGTCCCGTTGTCGGTGAAATAGACCTGCGGCGCAACAGGATTGCTCGCCGGATTACAGGTGATGGTCGCGTTGATGTTCCACGTATTGACGTCTCCCACACCGGAAGTCGTGTGCACGACCATATCGGTGATATCGGCTGCGGCGAGGGGGCTGCCCGCCATGCTCACGGCGACCGCCGCGAATGCGCCGAGCGCCGAGCCGATTCGGCCAGAACTCATCCCGAACTCCTTGTTAAACGCCTGTCCTCAGTTCGGTCGAGCCTAGATACTCGTGCTTGCGCTGCGCTGGCAAAACAGCCGGGACCAGTCCCCCCAATTCCGGGGGGGTCAGGACCAACGGCGGGTGATCGTGCGGGTATTGCGGCCCTTCCAGCAACCGGTGTGCCAGTGGCGGCGGTCGTCCTCGCCGCCATAGGCCGCCCAGGCGACGATATGCGGTGTGCCCGGCGGGATGACGTGGTCGCAGCCGGGACAGCGGTACGGCTTGGTGGCACGGGTGCCGGGGACCGTGCGGACGACGAAGGCCTCATCGGTCCCGGGACCGTGCTCGGTGCGGCCGAAGACGTCGCCCAGGGGGCGCGGGTCCGTGTGGGACCGCGCCGAGTCCTTGGGGCGGGGTTTCCGGCGGGGCATGGTATCGAGGTTAGAACAGCCGGAATTCGTCGGAGTCCGTGCCGCGCAGGGCATCGTAATCCAGCGTGACGCAACGGATACCACGATCGGCGGCCAGGGTCTTGGCCTGCGGCTTGATCTGCTGGGCGGCGAACACGCCGGCGACCGGAGCCAGCAGCGGATCGCGGTTGAGGAGCTCGAGGTAGCGGGTGAGCTGTTCGACGCCGTCGATCTCACCGCGGCGCTTGATCTCCACCGCCACCGTCGCACCGTCCGCGTCCCGGCACAGGATGTCGACCGGACCGATGGCGGTCATGTACTCGCGGCGGATCAAGGTGTAACCGGCGCCGAGGGTTTCGATGTGCTCGGCCAGCAGCTCCTGCAGATGCGCCTCGACGCCGTCCTTCACCAGACCGGGATCCACGCCGAGCTCGTGCTTGGAATCGAGCTCGATGTCCTCGACCGTGATGCGGAGTTCCTCACCGGCCTTGTTGGCGACCACCCAGAGTTGGCTTGTCTCGGAATCGGTTTCCCGTTCCTCCAGCCAGCACGGCGGACTCATCCAGTTGAGAGGCTTGTAGGAGCCGCCATCGGAATGGACCAGCACCGAGCCGTCGGCCTTCATCATGAGCAGACGACGGGCCATGGGCAGATGGGCGGTCAGACGGCCAACGTAATCGACCTGGCAACGAGCAATCACAAGGCGCACCGGTCGAGTCTAGTGACCGGGCATCAGCCCAGCAGCATCAGGCAGGCAAAAACGGAACCGCCCGCCAGCAACAGGTATTCCGGCACATTCAACGGCCGCACCGTCCCGCCCTGCCGGTGGATCGTCAACCGCCCGATGCCCAGACCCAGGCACAGCGCCAGAAAGTGACCCACATTGGTGAAGGTGTGCCAGAGCACCACCCCACCCAGCGCGAACGCCAGCCAGGTACTCGCCCACACCCACCGGCGATGCGGCGGCAACACCGCGACCAGCGCACCCACCACGGCCATCGCGCCATAGCTGACCCCGACGTCCTCGGCCATGGCGATACTGCCCGGCACCAGCTGCGACTGCACCGCCACCCATAGGCCCACCGCCACCAGCAGGGTCGCGCCGACATGGCCGACGAAGAAGGTGTGCACAAGCTTCACTGTCCCGAATCGCCGCTCCGCCAAGGCGAGCAGGCAGGCCAGCATCGGCACGATCAGGAACACCGTCGCCGCGCCCTCACCCACCAGGAAAGCGCTCGAGAACAGCGTGCCGAGGCGGCCCCTGGTCAGATTGTGCAGGTTCGTGCTGGCATGCAATACGATTCGCGACTCCCGCGGCGCGCTGACCATGGTCAGCGCCACGGCGCCCAGCAGCAGCACACCCACATAGCTGTAGGTGGCGGGCAGCCACAGAGCAGCCCACCGGAACCGGCGGGCCGTGTCGGCCGGCCGCTGTGGCGCGAGCTGGTGAATCATGCTGTCGATCATTGCCTTCCGGCCCCCATCGGAACTGCTTGTCCGCTGCGAGCTTCCTGTGTATCCATACCCTATCCATATGCATCCGGGATACACGCACCGTACCCCGGATACGCGAAAGGCCCCCAGCATCAGCTGGGGGCCTTCGCGAAGGATGTTCCGGCGGTGTCCTACTCTCCCACACCCTGTCGAGTGCAGTACCATCGGCGCAGGTGGCCTTAGCTTCCGGGTTCGGAATG